>JACPAN010000020.1 GCA_016180815.1 Elusimicrobiota bacterium | reverse complement strand
CGCGCGGTTTTCCAAAAATCAAATGCCTGATCCGGTCAAACACGAACAGTTACCTCCTGAATATCGGCGGGGGTCACCCCCCGCATGGATTCCGGTATCAGAGGATGCCGGAATTCATGAGAGGGTTGCCTCAAAAGGCTTCGTCAGGGTGGCTCTTGACGGCTGCGCTTATCTGCAGGCATGGAATACACTATTATAAATTTATGGCCGGTTGGATAAATTGAGCCCGAATCGCGCCGTCTAAAATGTAACCCTATGGATAATCGTAGAGACATTTTTCTTTGATTGTATTTTATCTGCTGGGAGTACAATCAATATTGCGCGGTACGCTAACAACAACCTGATTTGGTTGATCTATCTGCGGGCGTAGGGCGTCACCCGGCCGCCGGAGATCTCGTTGATAATAATGGCTCCCGTACCCGCGAACACCAGGCAGAACGTGCCGACGGCCTCCGCCAGATATTTAGGGATTCTTTTGTTTAGCATTTTGGATAAGCTCGCGAACCTTCTCTTCGATTATGTCGCGCACCTTGCGAAACTCGTCATCAGGCATAGCCTTGGGATCAGGAATATTCCAATCAAGTTTCGCCTTGGCGGCAACTATGGGGCAGGCATCCCCGCAACCCATCGTGACCACATAGTCCCATTGGATTTTAGGCAGGTCACCAAGACCCTTGGGAATATTATGGCTCAAATCTATTGTTTGCTCCTTCATAAGCCGCACGGCCGTCTCATTGACCTTGCCCGAAGGCTTAGAGCCCGCGCTCCAGGCTTCCAATGCATCCTTGCCCAAAGCCCTGGCGAAACCTTCAGCCATTTGGCTGCGGCAGGAATTCTCAACGCAAACGAACAGAACCTTGATTTTCATAGGCACGTTAAATGATACCACTGACTAAGCCGACGGCAATCAAAAAAAGCATCGCGGCCACGGACCACCGAACAGCGCCCCAAAGAAGCCGCTTAAGATTCCACCCAAGGGGAGATATTTCATCCTTTTCCATTAGCCCGGTACATGACCACCTGAACCTTTTCCAGGGTGACTAGCCCCTCCTGAACCATCGCGTCGAGCTTGGGAAGAAATTTGCTGATCTTTTCTTCGCTATCCACAATCTCGATAACAATGGGCAGGTCCTCGGATAGGCGCAGGAGCTTGGCGGTGTGCAAATGACTTTTGCAGCCAAATCCCATGAAGCCTTTGATGGCGGTGGCTCCCGCCAAACCCTCCTTTTTGGCTTCGAGAACAATGGCTTCGTAAAGCGGCTGGCCTTGCCATCGATCGGCTTCGCCGATAAAGATTCTTAAAAGTTTTCCATCGGTTGGAATTTTCATCGTAACCCCCTCATATCAATTTTCCCAAGGCCATTCCCAGGCGAAGCAGGACGAGGCCAAGGAGAAGGCTCCCGCCGGCGTTTAAGACGGCTCTTAAAATTTCTCCATCCTTCAAAAGATTGTTGGTTTCCAAAATTAAAGTCGAGAAGGTGGTAAAGGCCCCGCAGAATCCGATCATGAGCAGGAGCCGGGCGTTGGGGCCTAAAAGGAATTTTTCTTCAGCCAAGCCGTCTAAAAGTCCAATCAGCAGACACCCCGACATATTGACCACGAAAGTTCCATGCGGAAAACCGGTTCCAAAGACACGATAGGCCATGCCGGCCAGAAAATACCTGGCAAAGCCTCCGGCAAGGCTGCCCGCGGCCAATCCAATTAATTTGCTTGTGTCCATAAAATAAAAAACTCCTACCGCTTTTACTTGGTAGGAGTTATCATCCCGCGAAAATCGCCGGGCGGTTCAAGGCGAACTCCATCGCCTATCGTCTATTCAAGCAAATCTTAGATGGCGCCGGCAAAATTCGCTCTGAGAAATCGAGCCAAAATTACCTGCCCTGGCTGGGGCGCGAGCCATCCAAAATCAATCCCAAAATTTTGAGATCATTGGTAGGAAGCTCGCAGGCATAGTCAATGCAGACATAGGCGGTTGCCTTGCCCCCAATAGGCACGATGCCCTTCAAAAAAGGCAGCCATTGGATCAAGGTTTCTCTGTTTTTCCCGCCATTAACCACCAGGAGAATTTTGTTTGGCATAAAGCGGCGGTGGATTTCCTCAAGCATCTCTTTCATATCTTGATCCGAGGGTTCCCCGGCAATAACGATCTGCTTAGGTTTAGAAAGATAAAAGTCCAAAGCCGCCAGCATCTGAGGCAGGGAACGCGGCTGTTGCTTCAATTGTTGGGCGAAAAGGGTCAAGGTTTTTTCCGCAGCCTCCCGGAAATCTTTACGATCCGTGAACTGCGCCAAACGCAAAAGATTCAAGGCCGCAATAGAGCTGGCCGAGGGCTCTACGTTGTCTGAATCTTCTTTGGTTCGAACCAGAAGATTTTTGTCATGGCCGATAGCGGTCATGTAGAATCCCCCGTTTTGAGAATCGTAAAAGAGTTTGTTTTGCGTTTCGGTAAGCTCAATCGCCCATTCTAGCCACCTGGCATCAAAGGTTGCTTCATAAAGATCCAAAAGCCCCTGAACCAGAAACGCGTAGTCATCGGCGATACCAGGCACCTTGCTTTCGCCCTCTCTCCATCTTCGATAAAGCCTTTTTGTCTTTAAGTCGTACAGACTGGTTTGAATGAAGGCGGCGGAGCGCTCCGCGGCTTTAGCGTATCGAGGCTCACCCAAAATTTGAGCTGCCTTGGCGAAAGCCGAGATCATGAGGCCGTTCCAGGAAACCAGAACCTTGTCGTCTAAATGGGGCCTTGGCCTCTTGGCGCGCGCTTCGAAAAGTTTTTGTTTGGTTTCTTGGAGAATCCTCTGCGTCTCTTTTTCTGATTTTTGGAACTTTTTGGCTGTATCGGGCATACCGTGGGCGATGTAGAGAATATTTTTATTTTTGAACTCTCCCTGGGGGTCAGACTCGGCGTTGCCGGTGGGCTCAATACCGTAGCGGTAGCTAAAAATCTCTCCAGCCTCCTGGCCCGCAATCCGCAAAATTTCTTCCTTCTCCCAAATATAAAAAGCTCCTTCCGATTTGTGCTCATGGCCTTTATCCGAAACCTTGCCCGCCAACTCCGGCGGGAGGCTATCCGCATCTTCGGCGGAATAAAAGCCGCCCTGGGGATGGGTCATGTCACGCAGAACATATTCCAGAGTTTCGCGGACAACTTGGGCGAATCCCTCCTCTCTGCTGATCTGATAGGCCTCCAAGTAATTGACCGCAAGCTGGGCGTTGTCGTAGAGCATCTTTTCAAAATGGGGGATATGCCATTTGTCGTCCGTGGAATAACGGTGGAATCCGCCTCCTAGGTGGTCGTAAATCCCGCCCTTGGCCATCTCGCGCAACGTGTGAAGGGACATATCCAGGGCTTTGGAATCTTTGGCACGCGCCCAGTAACGCAGGAGGAAGTTATGATTGACCGGCATGGGAAACTTGGGAGCGCCGCCAAAACCCCCTCTTGAGGCCTGATAAGAGCTCTGGTAGGACTTAAATCCGCTCTCAAGGGCCGCGGGCTCCAGTGGCCCCTGGCGTCCCTCCACTGTCATGTATTGCTGAATCTTCTCGGTCAGATCATTGCTGGAGGAAACAAGCTTGTCGCGCTGTGTTTTCCAGAGTTCCGCGGTCCTTTCTAAAATCTGAGAAAATCCCGGCCTGCCCCAGCGGGAATCCGGTGGAAAGTAGGTGCCGCCAAAGAATGGCTTGAGATCAGGCGTCAGCCATGCCGAAAGTGGCCAGCCGCCGGCGCCGGTCATGGCCTGGACCGCTGTCATGTAGATTTTATCCACGTCCGGACGCTCCTCCCGGTCCACTTTAATCGAAACAAAATATTTATTCATGATTGCCGCGATCTTGGGATCAGAGAAGGATTCCTTCTCCATGACATGGCACCAATGGCAGGTGGAATACCCGATGGAGAGGAAAATGGGTTTGTTTTCCCGGCGGGCCTTTTGAAACGCTTCCTCGCCCCAAGGATGCCATTCCACGGGATTGTAGGCATGCTGTTGCAAATAGGGACTTTTTTCCCGGATGAGATGATTGGGTTTTCCTTGAGAATTGGACGCTTGCGAATCTGAAGCCATAAAAAAGTATTGAACAAATAATAAAGCGATGAAACAGCCTCTCATCTTAACCGCCTCCCTTTCGAATTGGCACAAGGCTCTCGATGTCCTTCTCAAGCTCCTCCCTAAACTTGAATCCTGTGTATCTCTTGCGGATCATTCCATCGGGGCTGATCAAATAAGCCGTGGGAAGGCCGCGCAAAGGATAACCTTTGGGCGATTTGTCGGCGCCGCCCGCAAAAAGAACGGGCCAGGGGACATTATGTTCCTTGACGAACTGGACAACAACCTCCTTGCCCGCCTCATCCAAGGAAACCCCGACAATCACAAATCCTTTGTCCGCATATTTTTTGTAGACAGCTTTTAGATCCGGCAGCTCCTCGATGCAAGGCAGACACCAAGTCGCCCAAAAATCAAGAAGAATAACCTTGCCCTTGAAATCTGAGAGATGAATGGGCTTACCTTGAAGATCGGGTAAAATAAAATCCGCAGATGGACGGGGATTCTGGCTTAAATCCTGAGTTTGCGGCCCCTGTTGAATTCCAAGGTAATATCCTACGCCTGCGATCATCGCAACCGTGATCAAAGTCCGCCACCGCCTCAAAATAAAATTTCTTATTTTTTCGATGAGCAGAGTCATAAGGCAAACTTAAAGAGCCATGAGGGAAATAGGGCGATTAGCTTGGTCAGCCGGTTTGAAAAAATGAGGGCTCCTACCACAACAAGAAGAATGCCTGCCGCGATTTCTCCCCAACGGATATAGCGCTTGTAACGGTTAAAGAATTGCAGGAAGGCAGCTGTCCCAAAACCTGTGAGTATAAAAGGAATTCCAAGACCAAGGGAATAGACAAAAAGAAGAAACATTCCCTGTTTTACAGTCGCCTGCACCGCGGCCAACGCCAGGATTCCAGAGAGAATTGGGCCGATGCAGGGAGTCCAGCCGAAGGCGAACGCGAAGCCCATTGCAAAGGCCCCGGCCCAACTGGGCTGAAATTTTCCTGTCTTGATTCGCTTCTCGTAATAAAGCCATTTGATAGGAACGACGCCGATGGTGTGGAGTCCAAAAAGAATAATCATCGCCCCCGCCAGCTTGGAGAATACCTGCATGTGGGCCTCAAGAAGGCGGCCGATGGCTGAGGCCGAGGCGCCCAGCATGGTAAATACCATCGCAAAGCCCAAGACGAAAAAAATGGAGCCCACTCCCGCGCGGCGAATGATGGCCCGGCGGTCAGCGCCTTGAGAGAGCTCCTCTAGAGATATGCCAGAGATAAAAGAAATATAGCCCGGAACCAAAGGCAAAACGCAAGGAGACAAAAACGAAGCCACGCCAGCCAAGAATGACATCCAAACACTAATCTGGCTCATCGCAGCAAATCTCCCTCGGTCCTAAATTGATTTCGCGTCGCACCACATCAAAGAACAATAATCTGATAGCCTTGAGCAACCCACTTCTTGAGGCTGGGATGGCCCTCAAATTCTCCCACCAGCGTGGCGTCCGACATCTGTTTCAATTTACCCTTAACCTTGAAAGCCCCGGCACAGAAGTCGCAGATTTCTTCGACCACCTGCAGATTTTTAAGTCCCTTGTATCTATCGTGAAGCTTATTCTTGGGATCGCGAAAAGCCTCGGCCCAGCCCGTTCCTGCGCCGTCAAAAACAAGCGTCACGGCGTAACCCGCCTCTTTAAGCTCCTTCGCATAGAGCAGGGCATGGAGAGCGCGGGCCAACCCCTCGTGACTTTCGGTGCCCGCCTGAAGGATGATGAGAAATTTAGGCGGCCGCTCTCGTGATTCGGCGCAGCCAAAAAGCAAAAGTCCGCTAAAGAGCGCTGCGGCCAAAAGACCAAGCCTATTCATGAGATTTCTCCACGGCGACAAGCTTGCCCCCAATACAATTAACGCATTGGTCCGAATCGGAAGGCGCACATTTAGGACACCAAAGCATCCCGCACTTTACGCACTTTCTCCAGTTTTTGGCTTCATTCTCAGGCTGGTAATTGCAATGGCTGCACGTCAAAGCATTTTCGTTTTCCATCTGGTTTCCTCCTCAACTTAAAATATCTTAAAGAACTACCGGTTCCACCTCAACCATTTCTCTAAAATGGTCTTGGCAAAAGGAGTTAATCGAGTCCGATTGTAGGCATCCCCGATTTTTTTAATGCATTCGGCCTGCGTGGGATAAGGATGAATCGTCTGGGCTATACCCTTAAGACCAATCCCATTGGTCATGGCCAGAGTGATCTCACTGATCATCTCGCCGGCGTGCCGGGCGACGATAGTGGCGCCCAGTATCCGATCGGTTCCTTTCTCTACATGAACCTTAATCATGCCTTCATTCTCGCCATCCAACAAAGCCCTGTCCACTTCCTTAAACTCCTGAATAAAGGTATCCACCGGGATGCTTCGTTCCTTGGCGTCCTTTTCGTAAAGGCCGACGTGAGCGATTTCCGGATCGGTGTAGGTACACCAGGGAATTGTTAAGGCGCTTGCCTTCTTGCGTCCCATGAACAAGGCGTTTTGGATGACGATGCGCGCGGTCGCGTCTGCCGTGTGAGTGAACTTGTAGGCTGAGCAGATGTCACCCGCCGCGTAAATTCTGAGGTTGCTGGTCTCCAGCCGATCATTAACATGGACCCCTGACTTCTTGTCGTATTCCACTGCGACCGCTTCAAGGTTGAGTCCCTCCACGTTTGGGGCTCGTCCGACTCCTACCAGAATCTGATCCACAGCAATGCCGCCCTTATGGCAATCGCACTGCGTGAAAACCACTTTCTCAGCGCCACGCTTTTCCACCTTAACAACATTGTGATTGCAGGAAAACTTTATTCCCTCTCTTACGAACGCTTTCTCAATAATCTGGGCGGCGTCACGATCTTCGCGAATGAGGGTTTGACCCAGAGCCTCCATGAGATAAACTTCAGAACCGAAACGCAGAAAAGCCTGGGCCATCTCACAGCCGATGGGCCCGGCCCCCACTACAGCCAAACGCCTGGGCAGTTCCGTCAAGGAAAAAATTGTTTCATTGGTCAGGTAGCCGGCCTCCTTAAGACCCGGGATCGGCAGCTCTATGGCACGGGCTCCAGAAGCGATAACAGCCTTGGTAAAACGAAGCCGTTTGCCCTCAATTTCCACGGTATCAGGGCCCGTAAATTTGGCCTCCCCCAAAAAGACATCCACGCCTAGATTCTTGAAGCGTTGGACCGAGTCGTTGGGGCTGATCTGGGCACGCAGGCGGCGCATACGTTCCATGACTGCCGGGAAATCTACTTTAGCGCCCGGCGGGACGACAACGCCGTAGTCCGCAGCGCCTTGCACATCCGCAATGGCGCGCGAGGCCCGGATCAAGGCTTTGGAAGGCACGCAGCCCACGTTGAGGCAATCACCGCCTAAAAGATGTTTCTCGACCAAGGCTACCTTGGCTCCAAGGCCGGCGGCCCCGGCCGCGGTTACCAAACCTGCTGTACCAGCTCCGATTACTACAAGATTGTAACGGGAAGCTGGTTCTGGATTAATCCAATCGGGTGGATGGGCATTAGAAACAAGCGTCTTATTGTGCTCGTCCCAAGGCTCGACAATGACCTCTTTCACGATGATCTTTGCATCTCCTTAAAGTTGCGCGTAAACTCGATATCGTAGAGGGGCTTGCCATCCGCCTCCGCGTAGGGCCGGCTCAGAAAATTAAGCAACGGCCCCTTCTGAGGCGGAGAAAGTCGGATATCGCGGCCCGTGCTGACCAGAACCCGCCTCGTATCCAGATGGCCAAAGTAATACTCGGCGCGTTTGGGGTTTTTCCAAGCCTCCGAAATATCCACAGGAACCCAGCCTGTTTTCTCCGTGTAGAATTCAGCCCAGCAGTGGTAACCGCCGATCGCGCCTTGAGACTCCTCCGGCAGGGAGAACCCCATGTGGAATCGCGCTGGAATTCCGCTAGCCATCGCTAGAGCCATAAAGAGAGAATGGAAGTCCGTGCAGTTTCCCTTGCCGATGCGGCAAGCGTAGATGGAGTCCCCCCGCCCCCAACCCTCTCCTGATTTGTCATAAGCCATGCGGCTTAAGACATATTTATAGAGAGAGCGGCCTTTCTCCAACGAATCGGAAATGCCCTGGGTCTTGTCTTTAGCGATTTGCTGGATTTCGTCATTGACGGCCAAGAGGCCGCGTGCCTTAAGATCAATATCCGAAGGCCTTCTGCCGTCAAAAGAATCTCCTTGCGGCCTTCGGGTAATCCTGTACCTAAGAAGTACCTCAAGCCCTTCCCTGACCGGAGGATGAGCCCTCAGGAACACGGTTTCGTTCCCGAACTCCGGCTCGGAGGCAATCTCATAAGGCAGCGGCGATTCAACGCTGATCAGTTGGACGGATTGCGAAGCACCATTGGGCGGCTTGGGAATCCAGAGCCGGATTTCACGAGTCCCCGGTGGCGCCGACACCTTAACTCTTTCCTCCAGCTCAATAACTCTGGACGCTGATGGCGGCGCTAGATTAGAATAAGCCGCGAAGGCCGCAATTCCTGCCAGAAGGATCGCTCCTCCTGCTGCCAAACGCCATTCCCCTTTCATGACTATTGCGAGCTGCCTTAATTGCCGGCCGGCGCCATCTCGTTTTTCTCGTTCCAGGTATAACGAGGAACGCCGTTAACCTTGTGGATTAGGACTTTGTCAATTGTCCAGGAACCGTCGGGATTTTTCGTGGCGAAGAAATCCAGGTCGAGCTTGTCTTTTTCGCCTTTCTTAACCGATTTGAAGTCCGAGCAGGCAAAAAATTGGTTCTTGCCTAGTTGGACAATCCGGTTCTTATGAACCTTAACGACCCGCAGTTCCCAATCTTTGTTCAACTTGTCATCGTGAATCGTGTACGACTCGGTTTTGCTTTTGCCCTTTCCGACCTCGCAAACCTTGGCATCGTATTCGTTACGGATCTGCTTCATCCAGGCCTTGGAGCCTTCGGGAGCCTGGGCGGGTTTACCTTTGGGATGTTCAGGGTGCTCTTTGCCCTTCGGATGCTCCTTGTGTTCTGAGGCAGCCGCACCAGCAGGATGTTCCTTGGGATGCTCTTTGGCAGCCGCTGGAGCCGTTCCAGAGGGATGTTCTTTAGAAGGCTCCTGAGCAGCGGCAGCCGGAGCTGTTCCCGACGGATGTTCCTTCGGGTGTTCCTCTGCGTTGATATTCGCGGCAAACATTAATGCCGCAATAGCGCTTAACGCTAGGGTTCGTGTCATACTCGTTCCTCCTTGTGTTTTTGTATTTTTATTTTGCGCCCCTTGATCCAAAGCGGATCGAGCGGCGCGAGTTACAAAAAGCGTTACCGCAACCGTTGCGATGAGTCCCAAGGCATAAAGGGCCCATTCAAATGGGGTTTTAGCGCGGCTCCCCAGGGCACCACCGTGGTCCTTAAATCCATCCTTAGGAGGATAGGCAATTTTAAAATCTTCGCCAAACCACTTAAATATCGGCGATAGATAAACAATCCCCTTGGGCTCGACTTGGACCCCGCTGATCATTGATTGGCCTTGAGCATTTTTATCACAAACCCTTCATGGGCGTACCCGCTACCCGAAAGCCCTATTTCCTAAGAGGGCAACATGGGGCCGAGGGATTGCCGCAACAGATACCAGCCTTGTAGGCCCAAACCCCAGCGCCTGTCACCATCGCTATGGCCAGGGCGATCAATATGGTCTTCACTCAAATCACCTCCTTGCTTTCCTGCCGTGAGCTTTGAAAAACGTTTTAACAACCGCAAGGTTTTTTAGGTCCCATGGTCATCACCCCCTTTTCTTCGTGCTTTTCATGGCCGTTTAAGTTAAATCTCGATTTCTTTGATGGCCTGGGCAACGTTGCCCAGGCAGCAGGCGCCTTGGGGATTCTTTCTTTCGCAGTCGCAGCGGCCCTCCTTGACGCCTTGCTTGATTTTATAAGGAATGTCCGTTTTGCCCTTTTCCTTAAGACCGCGGCGCAAATCGCTCCGCTTATGCTCAAAGCAGTAGCACACATAAACGTCGTCACCCACATCTTTGATGGTCACAGGCAGTCTGGTTTGACCTTTTTTTACGATCCTGCCTTGAGGATTGCAGTAAACAACCTCACAGGCCGGGTTAAGACAAAAAGTGGCATCATCGCCCAGTTCCTTCCGCAAAGGGCTGGGCACGTGGTTATTCAGAGTCAAGGCGGTTACCTTTCGTCCTCTATTACCGCAAACAGGGCAGGGGCAAAGGATTGTCGGTATCTTGCAGCAGGCTCCGTGTGTTTCGGATGAGTCAGGCACCTTAACTCCTAATTCTTGATCTTGGCCGTGTAATCGCCAGCGGCTGACACGGCTTTAAGCAAGTCATCTGTTGAAGTGCCCGGCTCCACAAGAACCGCGGCTTCGGCCTTTTCGAAATCCACGAACGCGGATTCAACCCCGTGAACCTTCTTCAAGGAACGCTCAATGCTTAGGGCGCAGGCCGTGCAACTCATGCCGGAGATGGAAAGATGAACTGTTTGGGCATTGGCGCTTGCCGCAGCCAGATGCTTCGATAGAAACAGCGCCGACCAATCAGGAAATGTAGCTGTTCCCACCGCCAAAATGGCAATAACCCATAAGACTGTCTTCATTGTTTTGCTCCCTGATCGGAACTCGCAAGATCCATCCGCGCAAGCAACCTTGCGTTTTCTGTAGGTCATATAAAACGCTGATCCCAGCAAAATAGCGGTCAGTCCTAAAAAGAAAAGGCGATACTTTGCGAGGCCGGCCGCCAATCCAACCCCGCCTAAGCCCAGGCCAATCAACACGATGGGCCCCAGGCAACAGACAGAGGCCAAGGCTGCCGAGGCCAAAGCTCCAACGCTGGCAATTTTTTCTTTCATCTTGACGATCCCCCTTTGGGAAGCGACCTTTTTCCGTCTTTAATCTCCAAGCTCCTTAGAATAGGGCAACGATCAGTAGTGGCCTTGATCCGACAGGTACGAACAAGGCCCAGCAGCGTCTTCTCCATGGCTTTAAGGCTGGCTATTTTCTCTCTGACGCTCCGTAGCTTGGTCTCAGCCTTCCTTTTGACATCTCCACAACGGGCCCGGTGGCTCACCCTTAATTTCAAAAGTCCTTCTATTTCTTTAAGGGTAAACCCCAGAGCCTGGGCATTTTTGATGAACCTTAATTTCTGGACAGCTTCCTCGTTGTAGAGCCTATATCCTGAATCCCTTCGGTCATCTGGAAATAAAATCCCCCGGCGCTCATAGTAATGCACCGTTTGGATATTGACGCCTCCCAATTTAGCTACCTTGCCGATGGTTAATGATTCGCTCATGTCCGCCTCCTCACCTTAAGTATAAACCCTATACCTTAGTATAGAGTCAATAGGCAATTTTAGCGAAGGAGGGGGGCATCGGATCAATCAGAGCTGAAGGCCCAATTCGGCCTAATACAGCCTTGAATCCTATTACTCGGATAAAGAGCGCCAGTTGCTCTCGATAAATTCATTTCTTGCTAACGCTTTTGCTAACAGACGCCCCGATTTTCGACCCTATTTTCGGTTGACTGCAATCGTAATTTAGCTAGGTGCAATCAAAGATGCGCCGAATGAAATTTCTGGAGATAGTCTTTGGACACCAGGGTCATATTCTCTGGAACCACGGCCAGATGAGCGCCCATCTTTTCAGCGGCCCGCTTATACAAGCTTAAAAGGTGGTCAGAATCCACATTCTCAAGCCTAGAAATATGAGTTTGCTTAAGATGAAGTGCCTTGGCCAACTGCTCCTGGGTCATACCCAAATATTTGCGTAAAAGCGCGATCTGGACAGGAAGAGGGCGCTGCATAAGCTCCTCGAAATACTCGGCAGCATATTCGGGGTCCGATTCAATGGCTTTACGCACGTCTGGATCAAATTGGTTTTCCTGCTTTTTTCTTTTCATGGTTTTATCTCCAAAACTTCCTTCATTCGCTTATAAGCCTTCTCGAGCTCGTTTCTAGGTGTATCATCCGACTCCTTTTCATAAGCTGAAAGAAGCCAAAGCTCGTTCTTTTTAATACAGAAAAAAATTCTATAGGCGATCTTGTCAAAGCGCCTTTTCAACTCCTTCAAAGGTTCCCACCCTTTAAGAGTCCTAACCGTCACATTCATAGTTTTAGGCCAAAATAGCTCTAACGTTTGAAGGTCGATATCCAGCTTAACGGCCGCCTTTCTCCTCTGGCTATCCTGCCGCAAGGCCTCCAAATACTCCCGAACCTCGCCGGAATCGCCGTTGGGATAATACCTTCTACGAAGCGCCATTTTATACCCTTAAAAGTATATACCTAAATATGTATATTTTCAAGGCTCCGTTTTTAAGTCAGACATTATCCAATTTGAAATTTTTTCCAAGCGTCGCTAGGTGAAATAGTCATTCGCAAAGTTTTACATAAATTCTCCGCTTGAGAATAAAACTTTTCCCTTAGTTGATCCTCGGAAACATCGGCTTTCTTAGCTAAAGCCAGCGCTTCCTTAAATATCCAGCCCAAGAGGGAACCGGTCGTGAGATCAAATCCATTGAAATTATTACATCCGTTAATGTCGATATTTCTTGCTAACGTTTTTGCTAACAAGATCAGGGTAAATCGAGGACATTCGGGGATATTCAGGGCTGTTAGATTGGGCTACTTCGGCCCCATCAAGTTGGGCACCTGAGGGTTCTGTTTCTGAAAAACTTCGCGGTGAATTGGGTTGTCGGAGGGCGGTTTCCCGACGAAGGTTCGGAGCTCCTCCTCGACAACTTCGGGGTTTGTGAAAATGGCGTGATCGTGGGTGAGTTGGCTGTCTAAACTTGTTTTGTGATCCTTGATCGTATCTGTCGGAACCATCCTGATGGTGTCCCACGGGCAGTCAATCCCTCTCGAAGCGACCCCCCGGTTGCTACGGTTTCTGCTACGGTCCGTCATGCCAAATTTGAATATCCGCTACTTGTAGGGCACTTGGGGGGTAATTGAAGGGTCGCCCACCCCTCTTTTCTCCCTCAGGTTCTCAACGCCATCCCCCACACGTCCGAACTAAAGCTCCCCTTGAGAATACTATATTGCTTAAGTATAATATATTGCACACAGTGAGCAATATGTCTATTTTAAGCAATACTCTAACACGCGAGTTAATGGGGCTATTAGAAAAACGCCTTCCGCCCGGTTGGAAGGTGGTGTCTAAAGGCGCCGAGATAAAAGCCGGCCCTGGTTTACGCCTTGACCTCTTACTAGAGCTGCGCGGGCCAGAAGGCAAAAAAACCAAAATGCTGGTGGAGTTCAAAAATCGCCTAGAGCCCAAGCTTGTCCAACCGTTAATGGATCAACTGCGGATCTACGCTAAAGCGTTAGGCCAGGAAGCAGTCCCCATGGTTGTTTCCCCTTTTATCAGCCCCAGCACGCGCCAAAGCCTCAAGGAAGCCGGTATCCCCTATGCCGATACAACCGGCAATATGTGGCTAGTTTCCTCGCAGCCAGGCCTCTACATTGAAACCCAAGGCGCAGAACGCAACCCTAACCGTGAAAACCGTCCAGTTCAATCGCTCAAAGGCGCCAAAGCCGCAGAAGTGGTACGAGCTCTTTGCGACTTTTCTCCTCCTTTTGGAGTGGTAGAGCTGGCCCAAAAAGCAGGAGTAGACCCCGGTTACACCTCACGGGTTCTTTCGTTCATTGACAGTGAAGACTTGATCCAGCGCGAACCCAGAAGCCCCATTACGAATGTCCTCTGGAGAAAACTTATTGATCGTTGGTCTCAGGATTACTCCTTCTTAGGTTCCAACCGTATCATTCCTTGCCTTGAACCCCGCGACATAAATAATCTACCCCAAAAACTCGCCGATACAACTGACAGCCTGGCTATCACAGGCTCCGCCGCAGCAGCTGCCATTGCCCCGGTGGCACCCACCCGCATGATAGCGGCTTACGTTAAGTCGCCAGAAGACGTTATGGAACGGCTTGGTCTTAAGCCCGTCGAGGCCGGCGCCAATGTACTGCTTGCTGAACCTTATGACCCTGTAGTTTTTGAACGTGTCCAAGTGCGTGATGGTATTCCTTATGCCGCACCGAGCCAAACAGCGGCCGATCTTTTGACCGGCCCAGGGCGCAATCCCTCGGAAGCCCAATCTCTGCTAGACTGGATGGAAAATCATGAATCTAAGTGGCGCACCTGATCCGCTTTATATCCTGGCCCGTAGGGTTCTTTTGGATGCGCTGGAAGCCCTGGGCTCCCAGCGCAAAGCCACTATTCTGGTCGGAGCCCAAGCTGTCTATCTGCATACCGGCCCGGCAGGTCTGGCTGTTCCTGAATACACCACCGATGCCGACATCGCCTTAAACCCGGAGATGCTCGCAGATAGCCCGCAGTTGGAAGAAATCATGAAAGGCGCCAAATTTAAGCCGGACGGTACCAATGTTGGGAGCTGGGTTACGAAAAGAACTCAGAAGGGAAAGGAGGTGGAAATCAAAGTGGACCTACTGGTTCCGGCCGGCGTGGGTGGCCAAGGTCGCCGCGGCGCTCGCCTAGGCGCACATGGCAACAAGGCCGCCAGGAAGGTTAAAGGACTAGAAGCCGCGCTTGTGGATAAAAGTCAGATGACCATCACGGCCTTAGAGCCGACTGACCAGAGAAGTTACGCTTTAGCCGTCGCCGGACCCGCCGCTCTTTTAATCGCCAAGCTCCACAAACTGGCCGACCGCCAGGAAGATGCGGGCAGGCTCAATGACAAAGATGCCCTAGACACGCTCCGCCTCCTGCGCCATACTGACACCCAGACTTTAGCGGATACATTGCGTAAACTCCGCTTGGAAAAAATCGCAGGAAGCGTCACTCTGGAAGCCATCGAAATACTCAGCCACCTCTTTGCCAAGTCGGATTCCCCCGGTTCCCAGATGGCCGCCCGCGCTGCGACACCCATGGAACCCACAGAAACCACCGCCGCTTCCTGTTCGGCCTTAGCCACCGATCTTGTACGCGCCCTGAAATAATTAGATTCTTTCTGTCACACTAATCCGTAATTTTGTGTGACATTTTAGACAATAGCGGTTCCCCCTGCGGCCGGTCACGCAAATTTTCTATTGATGAACGAATCCACGGGTCTTTCGATCTTCAGGTTGTCAAGATCAATAAGCGCATAGCTTACGGAATCCGCGCCTACCTGCCCCGGCTGCACGCACACGGTTTTGCCTACCATAGCGCGCCACACGCCGCTGCACTCGGGTGATTCATGAATATGGCCGTGCAAAGTAAGCAATGGCTGCGTTCTTTTAATAAATTCATGAATCGCCTTTGAGCCGACCTTTTCTCCAGACTGACAAACATCCAACCCCAAGCCAGCCGGTGGCATGTGGATCACATAGATCGCTTTGCGAGGATTCTTGGGCTTAGGAAGCGAACGCAGTTCTTCTTCAATCGTTGGCAACGTCGCCGCATGGGCAAACCAATCGCCCAATTCTTCAAAACCATTTTTTGTCGAGATAAGCCCAGAGCCAAGTTGCCGCTGGAATGCATACTCTTTTTGATCTTTTCGGCATCGGTCCTTGAGCCTAAAAGGGTAGTCCACTACCCAATTCATACCGATAAATTCAAAAGTCCCCAATTCAAATCTTTTCTGGGCTAAGTTGACCGCATGGGAATGCTGGGAGCATACCTTCTCAAAAGAAGTGTCGAAAACTCTTAAATCATCATTGCCCAAGTAGCCCAGATGATAAATCCCCGCTTTCTCATATTGAGCAAAGTACCCATTCAAAAAGTCCTCAACAAATTCTTTTTGAGCGCGGTGCAGGTTGGCACCCCCTTTCGGCAGCATATCACCACCGTTTACCACTGCGTCAACCCCATGCTCCCTCGCCACTTCTAAAACCTGCCAATACTTCCCATTGTTCCCATGGATATCGGTCACAAAAAGAATCTTCATGGCAACCTACATCTCCAACTTGGCTTTAAGCTTGGCGATAGATTCCCGGTGTTTGGCCGCGTCCATCTTTTTAATATTTTGCAGCTTCCACTGAATCGCGGGCAATCTCTCAATGCCTTCAAGTCCAAGAAAATTCCATTCGGGGTTGCCCTCTTTAAGGGAAATCAAAAATCTTCTCTCGGCGTCCGTCAATCGAGCTTTCAAGTGAGCCACCAGATTCTCACGGATTTCAACCAGCTCCTCATAAGTTACCCGCTCATCGGTCATTTCTAAAAATTCGTTTTCAAAAATAGATCTCACATCCTTTCGCGTGGGATCAATGACTTCGTGCATCGGCCGGTCATGGCTAGACAAGTAAACGACAAAGGCTTTCTGGATTTCGGGTGTTATTCCCTCATGGTCCATAAGGATTTTAATGTCAAAAAGGTCTCTAGGATGCTGGCGGTCCAATGCCGCGCAAATTTTGCCTCCATAAATGTCCGCTTCAGAAAGCGTGGTGGTCGAAACGGAAATCTCGAAAAGCTCCTCGGCTTTTTTTGACAACTCGTGATTCTCACATGGAAATAATGTCCCACGAATTATCTGATTCGGCTCAATTTTGATTTGATTTTTCCCATCGTTAACAACGAGCTTGGCAACCTGCCCCAATGGCTTAATAACACTTTCTTGTATTTTGATCCCAGGCATCGCCTTTTTAATAGAAACTGCGATACGCTTAAGGGCTTGGCCGATATTTTTCAAGGAATCCTCACGTCCCTCAAGGGGAAGATAGGTCAAATCAATATCTACGGAGAGCCTTGGCATATCCCGAAGAAAAAAGTTGATCGCCGTCCCGCCTTTAAGAGCGAAGCGCGATTCGGAAGAAACATGAGGAATCATGCGCAGCATCAGCTCCGTCTCTTTGAAAAATGGGCTTTTTTTCACGATCCCTCCTCCGCTTTACTGACCGCCGGAACTGTGATCTGATACTTTGAATCCAAATGGCCGTCTCTGACGATCATGCGCTTTCCTTTTCCAAAATCCAATTGAGACTGATCCACCTTCGCCACCCATGCATGGTTAGACTTCTCGGCCAAGTGCATAAAAAGCCGCTTGACCTTTATCGAGCCACACTGCTCCAACAAACTCTGAACCAAATTGGGCCTCAGGGTGGTTAAACCCTCAAACAAAAGCTTGGCTCCCTCAAAGGATTGCTGTTCAGGAACGAGGCGAAGCGTCTCCATTATGGCCCGTTCCGGAGCGGATATGGTTACGGAATACGCTCCCAAATCTTCTTTGGTAAGCCCTAGGGTTGTTTCCTTGGGAAAAAGATTTGTAGTTATGTAACGAACTTTAACATCCCAGCTATACTCACGAAACCAAGAAGGAAGCCGGGTCCTGGGAGCCCCAAACAAATACACCCCCCTACCTTTTCCAAGAGGCACGAAATGGGCATAACCCCTCATTTCCAAAGCCGTTCTTCCCCCAAGATGGATGGGCAAATTCAGCTGCTCCTGAATGGCGTAAAGACCGCCTGTCCAATCCAACTGGTCCCCCACGCGGCCGACGGCCCCGCGGCCGACGGAATAAAGCCAATTGCTCTTTCGATAGAGATTTATAAGGTCGTAACCAAATCCCTTCTGGTGGAGCCAAGAACAGGCCGAAACTGTGCCATTGGGCCAATTGGTCAAAAGTTGGTTTATTTTAGTCTTATTTGATTGATCCATTATCAATATACTAGCAGTAATTCAAACTAAAATCAATAGCTGGTTTATTTTGAATACTTTTAGATGATTAAAAATCTATCTATTCGTACTAAATCAAACCAATATTGCACACAGCGAGCAATATGGCCTTTTTAGGCAACAGTCGTGAGTCCTATCCTAATCGTTGAAACCCTGGCCGATGTTAGCGCCGCCTCCTGACTATCCAGTTTCAGCCGTTCTCTGATTATCCAGTTGGTCCTTTTTCTTCTTTTTGGGCACACCACCCCTTTATGTTTTAGGCTTTGAGAAAAAAATAAAGAGGGGGCTTGCCCCTCTTTAATTCTTTTCTTCGATTACATCGAGCCCTAACTGCTGCTGTCTTCTTTTCTTAAGTATAAATTTGACTCTTACCTTTCAAATTGGCCTCTTCCAATTCAATCTGTAAAATATCCTCCAATCTATTTCAACAAGAATTCCCTGGTAAGCTGGGCATCGGGAATCTTTCTCTCTGTTGGCAAATAAATCCAAACCGGAATATCCAGATCAACCAGAAAACGGCAAATCGCTGGGCCCACGTCTTTCCAATCCAAACCGCCTAATCCACAACCCAACGCTGGCATCGCCAAAGATTTGATGCCCTCTTTCTTATAATTTTCTCGCAACCAAACGAGCCCTCTTTTGATACCTTCAAAATCTCCAAGCTCTTTCCAATGGTTTTTAGTAGCAAAAAGTAAAAACCAGGTAACTCCATTGCCATTGACCACCGGGCGCGGTTCATCGGCCAATTCACTATCCAGTGAATTCTCTCGCTTATAAATACAGGGCTTGCCCATTTGTAACCTACCGCTTCGACACGCATCCTGGTAAAACACATACACATCAGAAAATTGATATTTGGCCCTAGAGGCAAGCCCCTTGCCCATAATACCCACGCAATTAACGCTGATCGTCATTGTCTGCAACTTAGAAAAGAACATATCGCCTTCAACTAAAAATAAATTATTAGCAAGGCTCATCTTGCGAGTTGGCTCAAAAAATAGAGGCATCTGAGGAACAATCGCGAGCCTGTCCGGCAGAGACATGGATCTAACCTTTTCGGCTGCCTCATGGCTTGCCACGTAAATTGTATTGATCAGATCGGGTGGCACGAGGTCTGGCACCAGACACTCGGCCATCATCTTTCTTTTAGAGCCGTCCTCAGGTTTCCAATACTCGCTGTCAAGTTCTTTGCGCAATGAATCAATATTTTTCAACCCTTCTTGAGGAGGCAGAACGCTTGATTGCGGACTTCCTAACCCCCCGTCTGAAATGAAAATATCAGGTCGCCTTAAGATATCCCTGCTAATTCCTAAAACCACAATATCATTGGGCGATTTTTCATAAAGAACCCGGTACAGCATGGCGTTTCTTGCTTGAAAATAAAGATTCGCAAAGCTCAGAAGATTACGGCCACCCGCAGTCCGCTCCCGTCGTCCGGCGATAATTTGTTCGTCATAGACCGGTGTATATCGAAGGCCTTTAGATAGCACTAACTCATGAGACAAAATCCCCTCCGCCACAATGCTGGGAAGATTATCAATATGAGTAATGTAATAAAGCTCTCTAATTTGAAAAGCCATTAAAATCCGCCAAAACTGACCGTCTGAATTTCAACTGACGTTGTTGGGATTATGCCCCCTTCATCTTTTCGCTAATCTTGCTGATTACCCAATTTGCATTTTTTCGAACTAACTCATCTGGATCATAAGAACATAATACCCCTCTGCTCATCTCTCTCTTCCTGAGATCCCAGTTGGTTAAATTTGATAAATGGCGCTCGATTATCGCATCCAAAAGCATGATTCATCAATGAATCTCCCCCGTCATGCGTATTTTTCCCAAGAGCCTGCATTCGATTTTTTACTTCAGAAATAACCCTCTTCAATGCTTCCTCAACCGCCTGGGCATAATGCCCATCACGGAAAAGGCTTCCGGCTACCGCCTCAATTTTTGTATGCAATGCGTGATTTTGTAGGACATCTGCCGCAGTCCCGTTGACTATCGGATGCAACGCCGTTTCGTATTGTCGAATTATTGCTTCAAGTGCCGACCTTTTCTTTTCGAGAGTCCCCAAAAACTTTGCGCAATGATCCTCATCGCTTAAAGACCATCGCATTTCAGACGAATCTTCAAAAACAGCAACCGTCGCTTCATCAAAAGCGCTTTTCAGTAACCTAGTTGTTGCATTCTCCCAAAGCTGATACTGCGGATTGAAGGCAGGTCCTTTTTTTAAGGATTCAATTTGACCAAGTTGATCCTTTAATCGCTGAATACATTCATTAATTTCCATAAATATTAATAAAACGTCAACGAAGACTTAAGCTTTTTAGTTGTTGGGCTGTGGTTCCAGCTTATATTTTTTTCCCTTTAGTTTTTCTGCGTCCCAACGTAAAAAAATCCAAGTGGCTCCTCCGCCGGTTCGCTTCCAGGGTTTAATCCTATTTTGGTCCATCCAAGAATACAGGGTTTGTCTTGTAATCCCCAAAAGTTCACACACCTCGGTGGTACTCAAGATATCGTTGGGGGTTACGGCAACTTTTATCGACATTGCTTCATTTAATAAAATTTTTACAGGTCTGTAAAATGTAAGCCAAAAGCCTTGCTCTTTTGGTTTAAGGCTTAACCCTCAAGAGATCACAGATTTTTGCGTTGACCTCAGGAAGAGCGCAAAAACCCTGCTACCCACCCCCTTTCCATGTGCCCTTTTGGGTAGCACTTTTGCTGCCCGCTTTGCTGCCCATTTGAGCAACATTCGGCAACATTCCGCAATATCGGCCAGGTCTACTTGGGCCCCATCAAGTTGGGCACTTGGGGGTTTTGTTTCTGGAAAAGTTGCTCAACCTGGGGGTTGTTAAATGGGGGTTTCCCGACGAAGGTTCGCAGTTCTCCCTCGACAACTTGGGGGTTGCTGAAAATGGCGTGATCGTGGGTGAGTTGGCTGTCTAAACTTGTTTTGTGTTCCTTGATTGAATCGGTCGGAACCATACGTATCGTGTCCCACGGGCAGTCTTTGACGCAGAGCATGCACCCAATACAGATGTCGTAGTTGACATAAACGCCCCAGTTTTCCGGTGATTCGCCGAATTTTTCGATGCAGGTGGGCACCGGGCAGACCGCGATGCAGACCTCGCAGCCGGTGCAGGCGTTGAGATTGACCAGGGCTTTAATCTTCGCCTTGGACGCCCCTTTAACGAGAGCGGCGCGGCGCTGGGGGTTCATTTGAGCCGGCATAACCTAAGTATACAGGATAAGGATTTAGGGGTTAAAGAGGCCCTTCGCGGGGCGCGTCCTTGAATTTATCCTTATCCGGCGGCCAATCCAAGCCGTTTTCCTCGAAGACCTTCCTGAGAACGTAGATTTTGGCTTTTGACCTTAAGGCCAGAGCCATGGCATCCGAAGGGCGGGCATCGGTGGAGTATTTTTTATCCCCCAGCGTCCAATCGAGCCTGGCGAAAAAAGTATTGCCGGAAACCGTATGAATCAGGCAAGAAAGAAGCCGGACGCCGGCCTGATTCATGAACTTGGAAAAGAGTTCATGCGTCAAGGGACGGATCGATGTTTTTTTGGCGACGGCGTAAAAAATCGACGTCCCTTCGGACATGCCCACGCCGATGACCAGCACTTTCTGAGGGTATTTGTATTTTTTCTTACGGCGGGGCGCCATATTTGAAATATCCAAGGTTTTAGGGGCTAAAATCACCAGCCAACCCTTGCCTTCGGCATCCGGCATCACGGACACCACTTTGGCTTCGATTTGGTCCAAGCGATCCGGTTCCTTGGAGAAGGCGATCAGGGCCGAGAAACCGAGCGCGCCTAAAAAAACCGCGGCCCCGAGCCTACTGAATATCTTTGTAGTCAAAGGATTTTCCCGAATCATTGATGGTAAGGCGCGGGATGAATTTGGCCAGAACCTCGGCCAATTGTTCCGGCGTCTTCAAGGTTTCAGGGTCTTCCTGCGGGTAAGCGTCGGCGCGCATTTTCGTGCGCGTTCCTTCGGGATTAAACGCGATGGAAATAATGCCTTTCTCCCGAAGTTCATTGGCCAATACCTGATTTATGCCTTCCAAAGCGAATTTACTCGCGGCATAAGCGCCCCAATTGGGCTTACCAACGCGGCCGACCCCGCTTGAAATATTGACGATTAAACCGGATCCTTGCTTGAGCATGGTTTCTTTTAAACAGGCTTTGGTCACCCAAAAAAGGCCGTTCACATTGGCGTCCATCACGCTTTTCCAAACATCCTCCGGGTAATCGTAAAGCGGGGCGCGCGCGCCCAAGAGCCCGGCGTTATTGATCAAAACATCGATGCGCCCAAAGCGGCGGACGGTTTCGCGAATCCATTGGACGGCGCCTTGGCGATCGGTGATATCAAGGATTTGGGTTAAAACAGCGTCGCGGCCAAGGGAAGAACGCTTGACGGCTTCTTGAGCCGCGGACTCAAGGTCGGCGGCGGTTCTGGCGCAAAGGCTAAGCCGCGCGCCCGCCTTGGCGAAGCAGGAAGCATAAGCGCGGCCCATGCCTCGGCCCGCGCCGGTAATTGCTATAACCGAATTTTCAATTTTCATATGGCGAAAGCGGCGATTTCGAATCGACAAACACGCGCCATCCTCAAGCGCTTCGACAAGCTTTACCCCGGCGCCCATTATTATCTGAATTTTTCAAATCCGCTTGAGCTGTTGGTTGCGGTGGTTCTGTCGGCGCAAACCCGCGACCAGGCGGTCAATGCGGCCACCCCTAAGCTCTTCGCCCGGTTTAAAACCGCCCAAGACTACGCGCGTTCGACGCCCGAAGAAATTCAACGCTATATCGCCGGCATTAATTTCTCAAACACAAAATCCAAAAATATTCACAAAGCCTGCGCGATCATTGCGCAAAAACATAACGGACGGGTGCCGCAGACCATGGAAGCGCTGATCGAACTGCCCGGCATCGGCAGAAAAAGCGCCAACGCCGTCTTGATCAATGCCTTCAACAAAGTCATCGGGGTTGTGGTGGACACGCATGTGATCCGGCTGGCCAATCGCCTGGGCTTTTCCAAAAACACGGACCCCAAAAAAATCGAACAGGACTTAATGAACATCCTGCCAAAAAACTACTGGGTTAAAATCACCTATTTCATGAAGGAGCACGGCCGCGCCGTCTGCCGCGCGCCCAAAGCGCTATGCGGTCAATGCCGGCTGGCGGATTTGTGCCCGAAAGTCGGCGTCACTTCTTCCCGGCGGTAGCCGGGTAGAACGTATAACGGAAATTAATATGGGCCATGACTTCATAGCCCCTTTCATAAGCCAAATAGGCCAAATCAAAATTGGCATGCAGCGCCTGGCCCACCTGAAGATTAATCAAGTAGGGCGCAGCTTTGACTCCAACGGGACGAATAAGCTCTCCCTTAAGCGCAAAGCGGCGGCCCAGCTTTAACACAACGCCGCCGAAGTACCCGGACTTCGCGTCGGAATCCCTGGTCAAAAACTCGCTCAAATAAATAAGCTTCGACGGCGAGTCGCCTTGCACCCATCCTAATGACGGATTAAACCATCCAAAATTTTTGCTGGCCACCAGAAACAAGCCGTTGAACGTCCTGTTCTTTTCTTTGGTGGTCAGCGTGACGCCCGGAGCGGCGGAAACGCTGGGCGCGGGCGCGTTGTTAAGCATCATGGAACTTTCCATTCCCACGGCCAGTTCGGGCAGCAAGGGACCCTCCCGCTCCAAAATGACCTTGGCGTCAACCTGCCAAAACATGACGCCGATGCGCGAAAACAAACTTCTTCTCGTACTGGTCAGCTCTTCTAAACGATTGTAACTGTAGAGCCGGCCGATATAGTAGCTCGCCAAAATATCGACATTGACCGGCAACAGCTTGCTTGAGGCGCTGGCGTCGGAGTCGTACAAAGGAATCCGGCGATAAGCCGCAGGCGTCAGCATCAGACCGGAAGGCGGCGGCTGCATGGGCTTCCAGAACAGCCATTCCGGGAAGGAAACGGCCAATACCGTATTGTCCGGCCGAAACGCCAACACTTTAAAGGCAAAGGTCCTGCCCATGTCTGCCTGATAGAAATAGTCTTTGTACCAATCGTGGTAATAATCAAGCGGATGGGCTGTGTCCGTTGAGGTGGAGGCCGCAGCCGCCTGGCCCAAAACCACAAGGGATAGAATGGCTATCGAAGCCATGCCTTGTTTATTCATGAAGTCTCACCTAATTCTAACAGCCCTTGAAAGCCGGTGGTAGGAGTTTTTTGAAAAACCCGGCTCCCCGAACGCACGGCGCAGCGGTCATGCTGGCGGCTTTTTTGGCCAGCGGCTTCTTTTTAAGTCATCTGCTTTACCGGCACACCCGCAATATCCGCTTTAAACTGGGCAAGGGCTGCGGCTTAATCGGCAGCGCCTTGGCCCTGGCCGCCTGGATAGCGATGCCGCCCCTTGGCGCCTGGGCGGCCGCGCTTTTGGCTGCGGCCGTCACCCTGGCGGGCGTGGCCGCGGCTCAAGGAGCTCAAGCGTACTACGGCCAGGAAGATGACCCCCGTGTGGTCATTGATGAGTTCGCCGGGTATCTTTGGTCCGTTGTTTTCCTGCCGAAACAGGCCTGGGTTTTGATTGCGGCCTTCATCGGCTTTCGGTTGCTTGACGTGTTCAAGCCGCTGGGCATCCGGCGTCTCGAAGAGCTGCCGGGAGGCTTGGGCTGCATGATGGACGATGTCGCCGCAGGATGGCTGACGGCGCTGATCCTGGCGTCAATTTTGTTTTTTTGTTGACGAGGCCCAGGCGCGCCGAAGCGCCTCGCGATTTTTCCAAAAGTAAGGGATGCCGCTGATCACCGTCAAAAAACCGACCAACCAAAAGGCCGTCCCCAAATGCTCGTGCGTCTTGGGCGGCGCGCCGCCCAGCAAAGCCAGGTTCACCGCCAGAATCAGGCTGAATTGAATCGCGGCCTTTATTTTTCCGAAACGCTCCGCCGGCAGCAATCCGCTCGAAGACACCAACAGAATCACCCTCAACCCCAAAACCAACAGCTCCCGCATCATGATCAAAATCAATGGAAAAACAGGCAAATTCGATTTAGGCAACGCCACCAAAGCCGCAAAGGCCGATAAGACGAACACTTTATCCACAACCGGATCGAAACAAATCCCGAAATGAGACACGACTCTCCAGCGCCGCGCGAGATGCCCATCGAGCAAATCGGAAATGAAAGCAGCCACCACGGTCAAGGCGGCCAGCGACAGATAGACAAGCCCGCCTTGCAACACAAAAAAACAAAACAAGAGGCCTAAAAAAACGCGGCTTAGGGTGAGCTGATTGGGCAGGTTCGCCCTCATGGACAAAACCGGACCTAAGGCTTTTTAGTGCCCAGCTTGGCTTCGATCACGCTTTGATTGAATTCCGCCTCAAGCGGCGTGCGCTCAAGCTCATCGACGGAGAAAGGCCACGGCGTTCCGTTAATGCGCACTTCCATGCTCTTAGGATTGCCGACGCGGATTCTGGAAACGCCCTTCACGCGAAAGGAGCGTTTTTGAAGAGCGGGAAGAACCCCCTCAAAGGCCCTGCGCTCATCAACGTCGACGCGCAGCCAGGTGGGTTCGGATTTAGTGGCCAATTCCATTTGAAATTCCTGGGTAAACAAAGCGGCCACCGAATGGCCGCCGCCCGGGCCGTCTAGAGCGGGCCGTTCCCGGCCGGCAGGCGGGGTCTGCCCGATGATTTTATTGACATCGACGGTTCTCCTGGGCTGGCTATGATAGCTCTGACGCTGAACATAGGAGTAAACCCCGTAAAAACAGCCCACCAGCAAGGCCGGCAGCACCAAAAAAGCAAAAATCCAATTCTGTCCTTCCAGAGCCCATAAAACGAACGATTCCCACGGGCCGTCGGGCCTGACTCGATTCTCACCGGGCGCGGACTGAATACGCTCCTGGGGGCGGCGCTTAGTCTCTCGTTTCTCGACGGGAACGGAATGGCGGTCCGATTCAAGAGTGCCCTCGACTTTTTCCCAAAGCTCAGGCGGATTGGCCAGGGCCAGGTACTTGGCGTAATTTAAAAAGAAACCGCGGCAATACACCCTGGCGGGGAAGGCGTCGTAGCGAGCCTCCTCCAAGGCGTTTAAAAACTTGGTGGGGATTTTCGTATCGTCGCGGACTTTTTCGATGGTCAGGCCGCGCTCCGTGCGGCGGGCGCGCAACAGCTCGTGGACGGCCAGGGGAGCCGGGACGGCCGGAGTTTGAATCGGAATTTTTTCTTCTTTGGTCATAAATCGTTTCCTTTCGTCAAATCCAAAATAGCGACATCCGACGGCAAATTGCGATCGAACATTTTATCAGAGAATTTAGCCTTGGGCTTAATCTCGGAGATGGTGAGATTCGCCTCATAATTGGGCATCACCAAATCCAATGTCCGGGTCTGCCCGGTTTCAACGTCGACGCCCAGAACCAAATAATAGGGAGCGGCCTTCATTTTTGGATCGGCGCGCACATACACAAGCGCGGGCATTGTTTTGTTTTTCTTCAGCTCCTCGGCCCTGGGCGAAGATTTTTCCGCCGAAACGCTGGAAAAATCATAGCGATCCATAAAACGCCCCACGTCGAAAAATACCGGGATGTTCATGAACGCCTGGAAATGAACCTTGGTGAAATCATCCCAACGCCGGATGGCCAGTTGCTTGAGCGATTCGTCGTAAAGAAAAACCAACCCCTTGTCCAACCAAACTTTATACTTGACGCCCTTGCCGGAGTAATCCATGCGAACGCGCTTGTTCATCCGGTCGAAATAAACCCGGCCGTCGAGCTTGGACTCCTCTCCCGTGGGCGCCAGATAAAACCGCTCGTTGAAACGAAATATCGCGCGTTCGATGGAGTTATCGAACTGCTGAATCTTCGCCAAAACAGCGCCGGTGCTCAGCTCGATATTGGCCGTCGCCGTGCTGGCCGCGATGCCCAAAGCGGGCAGAAGAAGGAAAGCGCAAAAACAAAAAACAATAGCCGGACGCTCAGCTGTCGACTTTGTTGTTGGCAAGATAATCCTCGATCCGATCATATCGAATTTCCCAGCGGTTGGTTCCCTCAGGCTTCATGATGAAGCCGCCGATTTCAAGGCGCGACAAAATATCCGTGGCACGGGCGGAGGAACCGAAATGGGCTTTGAGCAAATCTTGAGACACGCGGCGGCGCTCCAAAACGAGTTTAAGCGCGCGGGAAAGGTTTTCGGCGTCTTCCCTCGAGGCCGGACCCTCCTGGCCCTCTTTGGCGGGCAGACCCATAAGCGCGGCCGGTTCGGGATAATTTGGAGGGCCTTGCTTGGCCCATCTCTCCACCACGCGGTTGATCTCCGCGTCCGACACGTAAGCGCCTTGGATGCGCACGGGCCGTTGAGCGCCCGACGCCAGATACAGCATATCCCCGGCGCCCAGAAGATTCTCCGCGCCCTGGGTGTCTAAAATGACGCGGGAGTCGATTTTCGAAACCACCTGAAGCGCGATGCGCGCGGGGAGATTCGCCTTGATCACGCCGGTGATGACGTCCACGCTGGGCCGCTGAGTCGCCAAGACCAGATGAATGCCCACGGCTCTGGCCATTTGCGCCAGACGCTGAATCGAATTTTCCACCTCTTTACCGGCCACTAGCATTAAATCCGCCAATTCGTCGATAATCACCGCCACATAAGGCTCCGGCGCAAATCCGTCGGATTTAGCCATCCGGTTGTAGGCGTCGATATTCCTGGCGCTTTTTTGAGCCAGGCGCTCATAGCGCGCCTCCATCAAATCCACCATCGCGGCCAAAGTTTTGGCGGCCTCTTTGGAATCGGTGATCACTTTGACTTCGGCCGCCGTCACCCGCGGATTGAATAGATGGGGGATGCGGTCATAAAACGGCAACTCCAGACGCTTGGGATCGATGAGCACCAACTTCAATTCATCGGGCGTGAGCCTGTATAAAAATGAAACGACGAGGGTATGAATTAAAACGCTTTTGCCCGAGTTAGTGGCTCCGGCGATCAGCAAATGAGGCATGTCCGTCAAGTCCGCGGTCACGGGTTCGCCTGAGGCAGAACGTCCCAGTGCGAACGGCAGCCTCCCGGACGCGTTCATGGCGGGATCCTCCAGGACTTCGCGCAGGCGCACCAATGTCGGGCGCGGGTTGGGCACCTCGATGCCGATGGCCCCGCGGCCGGCGATGGGTCCCAGGATGCGCACCCCGCCCACTTTAAGAGCCAAAGCGATATCCGAGGTCAAGTTGACGATTTCCCCGACCTTGACGCCCGGCTTGGGGATGACGTCGTAACGGGTGACCACCGGGCCGGGGACAATGCCGTCCAACTCAACGGCCACCTCGAAATTGCCCAAGGCCGAAACCAAATCCTGTCCCCGGCGCACCAATTCGTCCTCTTTGGCCCAGGAGCCTGACCGATGTTCCGAGGCGGCCAATAATTCAAGCGGCGGACGGGTCCATGATAAATCGCCGGCAACGCCGACGGCAGGCGCGGGC
The DNA here is from genome assembly GCA_016180815.1 of Elusimicrobiota bacterium. Taxonomy (NCBI): domain Bacteria; kingdom Pseudomonadati; phylum Elusimicrobiota; species Elusimicrobiota bacterium. The sequence continues at coordinate 54,621 of JACPAN010000020.1, read as the reverse complement.
GCAGCAACGACGGCCGGCTTTTCCTTGGCCGTTTTGCGCAAGGGCGCGGGCGCGCTGATCGCGACGGCCGCTACCGGCGTTTCCTGACCCTTGGGTTCATCCGCTTCCGGAACCCGGACTTTTATCACCGCGGTTTCGCCGCCGTTGACTGTTTTTAATTTAGGTTCAAGGCTCGCGGCCAAACGCCGGCGCTCGAGCAGTTCTTTTCTCCAGGACTTCCAATCCGCGTAAAGCGCCTGCATCCCTTTTTTCAACAGCGACACCCATGGGATTTCAAAAATAAACCAAAGCCAGGCGGCCCAAGCCAAAACGGTCATGCCCCAGGCTCCTAAAAAACCGATGCGGCTGATGAGCCCGCCGGCTAAGCTCAAAGCCAAATGCCCGGCGATATCCTGCTGCCCCGCGATCAACAGCCCCCAGGTGAGCTCGCCCAAAAAACCCCCGGCCAAAGGCACGCCCAGATGTTCCACGGTAAAAGCCAAATCGCTGCCGGTCGAAGTCCTGCCCCTCCAAGCCCTGAGGCCGATCCAAAAGAAAAAAGGCGGCCAACAATAAGCGGGCCATCCCAATAAACCAAGCATACCGTCGGCCAGCCAACGGCCGAAGGGTCCCAGCCCCTGCGTCCAATACAGCGCGCCGGCCGAAACGCCGGCCGAGGCCAGCGTGAAAAAAGAAAAAATAAACCGCCAGGTTTTCCGTCGACGCTTTGGGGGCTTGGGCATCGACTAGAGTCTAAAACGTCAAGGGAGGAATGTAAAGGGGCTGTTACGAATCGCCGACCGTCGCCGGTTGAGTGATGCGGCGGACCTGATAGCCGTAGTCGGAGGGCAGCAACTCGACGCGACTTTCGGAAAGCATCCAACCTAAAGCTAAAAACAACCGGCTGGCCGCCACTTCAAGCTTAAGCTTCAAGTGCATCACTTCGACGGCTTGATTTTCGCCCAGCAATTCTTCGATGCGCCATGTCAATTCTTGAATTTCTTTGTTCATGCTACTCTCCTAGAATGAATAGAACATCGCCTTTTTTAACGTGCTTGCCGTTGACGCCGGAGATTTTGAGCACCCGGCCGGCTTTTGCGGCTTTAATCTCATTCATCACCTTCATCGCCTCGATGATGCAAAGGACGTCCCCGGGGCGCACCCCGGACCCTTCTTCAACGAACATCGGGGATGATGGCGAAGGCGCCCGGTAAAAAACGCCTGATAAAGGCGCGGTGATTTTCATGCCCGGGATCTCCGAAGCCGGCGCGGCAGAGAACGCTGAAGCGGCCTGCGCCGGACTCGCGGAAGGCGCTTGAGCGCCTTTGCGCGTCAAGCGAAGTTTTTCTTGGGGGCCGATCTCAAGCTCAAGCTTGGATACCCCCGCTTCGATCATGCGGCGATAAAGAAGCTCAAGCTGGGTTAAAAAAGAACCCACCCGTGCTCCCTCGCGAATTCAAATGAATCAATGCCGGACTCCGTCACCGCCCGCGATGCCCGCCGCCGCCGTGGCCTCCCCGGGGTCCGCCGCCGTGGCCTCCGCGATGCCCGCCGCCGCCTCGAGGATGACCGCCCCCGAACCGAGGGGGCCTTAACCCGAAACCGCGCGGCCCATCATGCCGGCGAGGCGCATCGCCGCCGCCGTCGGGACGCCGGGCGCGAGTGTCTTCAAATTCGCTGCCGGGAACAAGAATGGCTTTTCTGGAAAGCCGGATTTTGCCCATGGAATCGATGTCCACGATTTTAACCTCGACCTCATCGCCTTCTTTATAGAGATCCGAGGGATGATTGACGGGATGCTCCGCCATCTGGGAAACATGGAGCAAGCCGTCTCGGCCCGGCATAATCTCCACGAAAGCGCCGAAGTCGGTGATCGAAACCACCTTGCCCTTGTAAATTTTGCCGATCTCAGGCTCCTGGGTCATGGCTTCAATTTCCCGCTTCGCCTGTTCGACGGATTCCCACTCCTTGGCGTGGAGGAAAACCCGGCCGTCGTCCTCGACTTCAATCTCAACGGAATAAGTCTCGGACATGCGCCGGATATTTTTGCCGCCCGGGCCGATCAACGCGCCGATTTTTTCAACGGGGATGGAAACGACGACCATCTTAGGCGCGTATAAAGAAAGCGAGGAGCGCGGGTGCGTCAGCGCCTGGATCATTTTGTCCAAAATCGCCAAACGCGCGTGGCGCGCCTGTTCGACCGCTTGATTGAGAATATCGAAGGTCAAGCCCGGCACTTTAACGTCCATCTGGAAACCGGTCACGCCGTTTCTTGTTCCGGCGAGCTTGAAGTCCATGTCGCCCAAGTGATCTTCAAGCCCCATAATGTCCGTCAACACGATCGGGCGGCCGTTTTCCAGGATCAGCCCCATGGCGATGCCCGCGACATGATCTTCCATCGGAACGCCGGCGTCGAACATGGCTAATGAGCCTCCGCAAACAGAGGCCATGGAAGTCGAGCCGTTTGATTCGAGAATATCGGAGACGACCCTGACCGTGTAAGGAAAATCCTCTTCTTTGGGCACCAACGGCAAAAGAGAGCGCCGGGCCAAGGACCCGTGCCCGATTTCCCGCCGTCCTGGGCCGCGATCAGGCCTGATCTCCCCGACCGAAAAAGCGGGGAAATTGTAATGGAACAGGAAGCGTTCTCGATAATCGCCTTCCAAATCTTCCATTTGCTGAGTGTCTTTGGGCGTGCCCAACGTGACGGTCACCAGCGCCTGGGTTTGTCCGCGCTTGAAGATGGCGGACCCGTGGGTGCGGGGCAGAACCGAAGTCATACAGGTGATGTTTCTGATTTCATCGGGTTTTCTGCCGTCGGCGCGCACGCCGTCGTTGACGAGCATGGCCCTGGCTTCGGCGTAATAAATATCATGAACGACGCCGCCCACCTGGCCGACATGGTCCGGAAATTTAGCCTCAAGCTTTGCTTTAAACGCCTTGGTGATGGACCCTAATTCAAGATCCTGGCTCTTCTTATCCAAAAACTTCTTGAGCATCGCCTGAACCTTCGGCGTAGCTTCAGGGGTGACGGCGGCTTTCAATTCCGCGTTCCAAGAAAACGGCGTCCAAGAAAACTTGGCCTTGCCGATTTTTTTCCTGATTTCATCCTGAATTTCGCAAAGCCGTTCCAGCGGCTTCTGCGCCGTGCGCAGGGCTTGCAAAATCACTTCTTCGGGAACGATTTTGGCTCCGCCCTCCACCATAATATAAGCGTCTTTCGTCGCGGAAACCACGACCTCGATATCGCTGGTCTCCAACTCGGCGAAAGTCGGATTGAACACGAATTCCCCGCCGATTCTGGCCACGCGCACGCAGGCCACGGGGCCGCTGAAGGGAATGTCGGACATGGTCAACGCCGCGGAAGACGCTAAGAGCGTCAGAATATCCGCGTCGTTTTCGCCGTCTGAGGAAAGCACCAGGCTCTGAACGGTAACCTCATGGTAAAAACCTTCCGGAAACAGCGGCCGCAAGGACCGGTCGGTCAGGCGCGAAGCCAAAATTTCGGACTCCTTCGGACGGCCTTCCCTGCGGAAAAAACCGCCGGGGATACGGCCCATGGCGTAATTTCTTTCCCGGTAATCAACGGTCAAGGGAAAAAAGCTGGCTCCTTCTTTAGGATTAGGCGAAGCGCAGACGGAAGAGAGAACAACGGTTCCCCCCATGGTGACCATCACGGCGCCGTTGGCTTGCTGGGCCACATGACCGGCTTGGAATAGAATGGTTTTCCCGCCGATTTCAATGGCGAATTCAACTGGATTATGCATAAGTGCTCCTTTTATTTAATGGTTTCAAATATTAAATGTTTTTTTATGGACAATAGGTCGGGCATGGCAGGCCGGCGCAAATTCAGACTCCCCGGGTAGGCGTGGTTAAAAACCGATTTAACCGACGTCAAGATCCGAACGGAGTTTTTTTGCAGCCTCAGGGTCCCGCCGATCAAGATAGCGAAACAGCGATCGGCGTTGGCCCACGAGCCTCAACAGCCCCCGCTCGGAAGAATGATCGTTCTTTCTCGCTTTTAAATGCGCGGAAATATTTTGGATCCGCTTGGCCAAAAACGCGATTTGGACGACCGTGGTTCCCGTATCTTTGGGATTCGAGGCGTAGCGCCTCACAATGTCCGCTTTTTGTTCCTTTGTCAACATTTTCGTTGTTATTATAGCAGGTCAGACTCGCTTTAACACCGCACGAATGTCCCGCGCAATCTGAAACCGAAGATCATCCAGCGATTCGAATTTCCGCTCTCCGCGCAGCTTCTTGACGAGTTGCAGGGTCAAACGGCGCCCGTAAAGAACGCCGGCAAAATGAAGCACATGGGCCTCTACCCAGGGAACTCGGGCGCTGGAAAAAACCCGCACCGTGGGCCGATGGCCGATATTGACCATGGCCGTGCGATCAAGCTCCGGAATATGCGCCTGGTAAACGCCCAGGGGCAGTATCTTTTGCGCGGGAATCCTTAAATTAGCGGTCGGATAACCCAACAGGCGCCGGCCGATGCCCTGGCCGCGCACCACCGGCCCCGACATTTGATAAGGCCGCCCCAGCAGACGATTAGCCTCGGGCAAATGGCCCTCGGCCAGCAGGCCGCGGATGCGGGAAGAGGAAATCGGGGCCATGTGCCCGTGCCTCAAACTCACCCGGATGCCCTCGATGCCCAACGGCCCCGCGTAACGCAAAAAATTGGCCGCATGGCAGAGGCGCCGGTTGCCCAGAGCGAAATTCTCTCCGAACACCATGGCCTTCGCTCCCCAACGGCGTCCGGCGTAATCGGCCAGGAACCGGCTCGCCGGAAGGTTAAACAACGCCTTGCGCATGGTCAGGGCTTTAACCTGCTCCACTCCAAACTCGTTTTTAAGAATAGCGATCCGTTCCTGCACCGTGCTCAGAAGCCGGACAACGCGTTGAGGGGAATGAAGAAAAATGCGGGGTGAATACGGGAACAAGACGACTATGGGCTCTAAATGTCGGCGCTCGGCTGCTTTGAGCATGATTTCGATCAGGCGGCGATGGCCCAAATGCACGCCGTCGAACGTGCCCAGGGCTAAGATGCGCTTTCTGCTTGATCCAGGCATGTCAGTGTTTGCTCATAATTTAACATTTGGCCGGCGATTAAACCGGCATTCGCGTCATCCGCGAGCCGCAGAGACCGGCTGGATAAAAAAGGGCCGACTGCCGAACGTTCCAGGCTCTCCAGGTAGCCGCCCACGCCGAGGGCGGTCCCTAAATCCCGAGCCAAGCTTCTGATATAAGCGCCGCGCCCGACGCAAGCGCGGAAAGCCGCGATCGGCGACGAACGGTCGGATAAATCGACTTGCGTAACCGTGAATTCATGAATTTTGACCCGCCGCGGCGGCAGCGAAACCGCTTGGCCGCTTCTGGCCAAATCATAGAGGCGGCGGCCGTTTAAATGCAGAGCCGAAAAAACAGGAGGCGCTTGATCGAGCTCGCCGGTCAAACGCCCGGCTGCCGCGCGGACGGCTTGCGGATCCAAGGCGGCCAGGGCCTCCGCGGGAGCGCTGCCTATGAAGCGGCCCGTTCGATCATCCGTGTCCGTGGATCGCCCCAGGCGGATGGAGCCGGCATAGACTTTAGGGCAAGCCATGAGCCGCTCGGCGAGCTTGGTCGCTTTCCCGAATAAAACCAGCAGCACCCCTTCGGCGAACGGGTCCAATGTTCCGGAATGACCGATTTTGATGGACTTGCCCTGATTGATGATTTTTTTGATGCGCCGGATCATATCGTAAGACGTCGGGCCGGCGGGCTTGTAAAGATTTAATAAACCGTGCATGCCAATCGGTTGCAAAAATCAGGATTTACGACAGCTTGGCTTGGGATAACAGCGCCGCGGCGCGCTCGGTCAAAATCTTTTCCGCCTGCTCCAAGGCAAGCCCCCGTATTTCGCAGCCGGCCGCATTGCGATGCCCGCCGCCGCCGAAACTGGCCGCCAGCACCGAGACATCCACCTTCCCCCTCGAGCGAAAGGAAACGGAAATCACGCCCTTGCCTCGAAACGGCTCTTCCTTCAAGAAAAAAGCCACTTCCACATGCTCGGGGAAAAGACCGTAATTGACGATATCCTCCGTCTGAGTCGCATGCTGGTCGAATTCGCCGAAATCCTTGGCTGAAAGCCTCAGCACCGCCAGTTTTCCGTTGGCCGGAAACTGCATGGTGCCCACGGCCCTGGCCAATAGGCGCAAATGCTCCACCGTTTTGGTGCTGAAGAGCCGTTCCGCGATCCGGGTATGGGGGATGCCGACTTCAAGAAGCTCAGCGGCCACACGATGCGTGAAGGGGCTGGTCAACGAATATTGAAAACGGCCGGTGTCCGAAACCATGCCCGCATAAAGACAGACGGCATCTTCCTTGGTCGGGGCCAAGCCGAAAGCCCTAAAAAGAATGAAGACCTGCTCGGCGTTCGACGAGGCCCGCGGATTGATCCAATTGACGTCCGCGAACCCCCGGCCTGTTTTATGGTGATCGATATTGATGGTCAACCGAAAATCCTCGGGCACCGCGATGCCGCCGGAACGCTCCGGGTTGGAGCACTCCAGGTAAATAGCGCAATCGAGCCCTTTGAGATTGCTGCGTTGAGCGGGAGCGATCACCGTCTTCCATTTAGGCAGAAAACACAACTGCTCCGGGATGGGGTTGGCGTTGCCGAGCACTATTTTTCGTCCGGGTTTGATGCGCCGCAAAAGGCTGGCGATGGCCAATGACGAACCCAAGGTATCCGCGTCGGGTTTGACATGGCCGACGATGCCGAAGCTTTTGGCCTCGCGCAAAGCGCGCAGCAAAGGTGCTGGAGCTTTAGCGGCGGTGTCTGCGTGATTCACGTTGAACGCCTTTTTTTCCGGGCTCTTGAGCCGGGGTTACGGTTTCGGCCTCAAGCCCTTTTAAAATCTGATAAACCCGATCCGCGGCTTCAAACGAACCATCGTACATAAATGTCAGCTTGGGCATACGCTTTAATCGGACCCTCCGGGCCAGTTCCCGGCCCAGCACGGGTTCAAGATCGGACAATGTATCGCGCAGTTTTTGCGCAAACGCCTCAGGTTCGGCCGGCGTCCCTGTCCAGGAGTAGCGGATCAACGCCGATTCCAAATTCCGCGCCACGGAAACCCGCGTGACGGTCAATAACGCGTCGTCCTTAACCGCATTGCGAATCTCTTCGCGATGAATCTCAAGCAGACGCGTCACCTCTTCTTGAATCATGCTTTCAACGCGGCTGATGCGATCGGGAAACATCTGGCCTTGCTTGTTATTTGGCTGTTTTTGAGGCGAGCTTTTTGAGCTCCTTGACCTCTTCGAAACATTCGATGCGGTCGCCCGGACGCGGATCATTGTAACCGCTGATCACCACGCCGCATTCATAGCCGTGCGCCACTTCCGCAACGTCGTCTTTGACGCGCTTTAAGCTGGTCACTTTTCCCTCCAGCAGCTTGGCGTCTTTGCGCCAAACGCGCCCGCGCATGCCCCGGGTCATCTTCCCTTGAAGCACCATGCATCCGGCCACATGGCCGACGCCGGTCACTTTAAACGACTTTCTGACCTCGGCCGAACCCAACACATTCTCTTTGATGATCGGCGTCAAGAGGCCTTCCAAAGCGGCTCGCGCATCATCAATCAACTCATAAATGACCGAATAAATGCGCAACTCCACGGATTCGCGTTTGGCTTCCTCCTCGGCGCGATTGTCCGTAAGAACATGAAAGCCCAGGACAACGGCGTCGCTGGCCGCGGCCAGAAGCACGTCGGAAAGGCTGATGGAGCCCACCCCCGCGTGAAGAACCTTGATCACGACTTCTTCATGATGAAGCTTGGACAGCTCGCCCACGATGGCTTCCAGCGATCCCTGCATGTCCGCCCGCAAGACGATGCGGAATTCCTTGACCAAACCTTGTTCGATTTTCTCGTGCAAATCTTCCAACATCAGGTGCTTGGTCGCTTTCTTGCCGTGGATGGTCTCGAATTCAATTTTACGCCGGCCGGCAATTTCGCGGGCTTGGCGCTCATCCTTGGCGACCAACAAACGGTCGCCCGCTTGAGCCACCTCCTCAAAACCCAGCACCATGACCGGGGTCGCCGGCGGCGCCTGGGTCAGCTTAACGTTATGCTCATCCACCATGGCGCGCACTTTGCCCCAAGTGATGCCGCAAAGAAAAGGGTCCCCCACGCGCAGCGTTCCGTCGGACACCAGGACGGAAGCGACATTGCCTTTTTTCGGGTCCTTGCGCGCTTCCAAAATCGCGGCCGCGGCCGGGCGGTCGGGGTTGGCCTTCAACTCCATCAATTCGGCCTCAAGCAAAATCATTTCCAACAATTTATCGATATTGATCTTTTTCTTGGCGGAAACTTCCACCATGACCGTTTTCCCGCCCCATTCTTCGGGCACCAAGCCCAAGTCGCCCAACTCCTGCTTAACGCGGTTGACATTGGCCTCAGGCTTGTCTACTTTATTGATCGCCACCACGATTTTTACGCCGCCGGCTTTGGCATGATCGATGGCCTCGATGGTCTGCGGCATGACGCGGTCGTCGGCGGCCACGACGAGAACGACCATGTCCGTCACCTTGGCGCCGCGCGCGCGCATGGCGGTGAAGGCCTCATGACCCGGTGTGTCCAAAAAAACGATTTCGCCTTTGGATGTTTTGACCTTATAGGCGCCGATATGTTGCGTGATGCCGCCCGCCTCTTGTTCCGCGACCCTGGTCTGGCGGATCGCGTCCAACAGCGTGGTTTTACCGTGATCGACATGCCCCATAATAGTCACGATGGGAGCGCGCGGCTGCAAATGTTCGGCGCCCTCGGCTGCCCGGGGAACCAACGACGCCTCCTCTTGCTCGAACACCTTGGGCACTTCAACCTCAAAACCCATTTCACCGGCCACCAATTTGGCCATATCAGGCTCAAGGCGCTGATTGATCGTGGCCCAAACCCCAAAACCCATCAATCGTTTGATCACATCCGAAATGCCGACCCCTAAAAGCCCGGCCAATTCTTTGACCGTGGCCTGCGGCGTTAAAACGATTTTCTTTTTCAAAGGTTCCACCGGGGCCGGCGTGACTTTAGGGAGCGCCGGAGCGGGCGCAACGGGCGCGGACGTCGGCGTCAAAGCCGCAACGACCGAAACAGGCGGCGGTTTGGACGGCTGCGGGATTTCGACAGGCTGCGCGGGGTGCGGTTTCGTCTCGACCGGGACGGCCTCGGGAACAACCGTGGCGGTTGCTTCGCGCGGCGCGGCCTCAACAACCTCTTTCTTTGTTTTAGCGGAGGAACGTCTGGTCTTGACGGTCAAAGGTTTAGCCGTTTCAACGGGGGCTTGATCAGCCGTGAGATGGCCCTCATCGAGATGGGCCTTTTTCGGGGGCTTTGAGCGCGCCGGTTTTGCGACGGTTTTAGCCGCTGATTTAACGGACGTTTTCTCGACGCGTTTACCGGGTTCTTGATCCGCTTTCGGCCGGGTTTCGCTTTTGGCGGCGGCCTTCTCTCTCGACGCGGCGCGCGGTTTTTTTTCGATTTCTTTTTTGGCCATAATTATTGCTCAGAACCCTCTGTAGCGCTCGACGGCGACGGAATCGGCTCGGCGGCAGGCGGCGCGACCGGTTGAACAGGTTCCGTCGCGGCTTGTTCAATGGTCATATTCCACCCTGAAAGTTCGATGGCCAGCTTCAAATTCAGCCCATCCTTGCCGATGGCGCCGGCCACTTGGTCCTGGGCCGCGTAAATGTGGGCTGTTTTCTTATCATGATCCTCAAGCTCTATTTTAACTACTTTAGCCGGCGCCAACGAGGCGGCCAACATCTCCCCCACCTTGTCCGAGAACGGTATTAAATCGATTTTTTCACCGTGCAATTCATTGATCACGGGTTTGATGCGTGTGCCCTTGATGCCCACGCAAGCGCCCACGGGATCGACCCTGGGGTTGGATGATTTCACCAAAACTTTGGACCGAAAACCGGGTTCGCGCGCGACTTTGAGCACCTCGACCGTGCCGTCATGCACTTCCGGCACCTCAAGACGCAGCAGGCTTTTAACGAATTCCGCAGAGGAACGCGATAAATAAACCTGCGGCCCCTTGACGCTTAATTCCACGGCCCGGACCAAAGCCTTGATGGTATAGCCGATGGCGAAACGCTCGCCGGGGATCTGATCCTCTTTTTTCAAAATCGCCTCGATTTTGCCCAGGCTGACGTACACCGTTTTATCCTGCCCGTAGCGATAAACCGAACCTGTGACCACCAGGCTTTCTTTTTTCTTGAAATCTTTGAATAGGTTCTCTTTTTCCACTTCCCTGAGCTTCTGAAGGATGACCTGTTTGGCTGTTTGGGCCGCAATCCGGGAAAACTCCGTCGTGTCCACTAAAACCGGGCATTCGGCCTCAAGCTCGGCGGTGAGGCCGAGTTTTTTCGCCTGTTCCGCGGAAATCTCAGCCACAGGATCGCTCACCTGCTTGACGACTTTTTTAACCACGGCCGCGCGCATTTCACCGGTCTCAGCGTCCATGGTCGCCTGAACCGGGACCTCGCGGCCTAAATGTTTGTGGAGCGCGGATACCAGCGCCCCTTCGATCAGGCGCAAAATCTCCTGACGAGGGATGCCCTTGTCCTTCTCGATGGTCTCCAAGAGGAGGATGAATTCGCTTTTCGATTGACTCATTTACGGATTAATCTCCGGATCTAAATGGGCTTTTTCCACATTGGCCAGAGCCAAGGACCAACGCCTCGAGCCTTCGACCAAGAGAACCCTGCCTTCCTGGAAGCCCGCCAAATAAGCGGTCAATACGCGCTGATTCGTCCCTTCAAGGGGCTCCTTCAACGTCAAGTGAACGCGTTCGCCCAAAAATCGCAAATAATCCTTTTCTTTCTTCAACGGACGCCTAAGGCCGGGGGAGGAAACTTCCAGGTGATAACCATGCGTAATGATGTCCAAATTGTCCAGATGCGGCCCGACCTTATGGCTGACGCGCTCGCAATCATGCAAGGTCACGGGCTTAGCCTCGCTGTCCAAAATCAGCCTCAGCACCCAGCCGTTCTGTTCGGAACGCCACTCGATATCAAGCAATTCCAGACCTTCTTGGCTGATGACCGGGCTTAAGATTTCCTCAAGTTTTTCTTTAAGTTCCATACACGACATAAAGACCTGCCCTGCGTATTCGTGGACACAGGTAAAAGAAAAGGTGCCCTTAGGCACCTTATTAAGTTAATTGTACTAAATTAAGGTAATAACGCCCTAAAAACGGCTTTTCGCCACGAGGTTCATTCGCCTCTGGGCGTCCACGGCTTTTTTAACGGCCGCCAGCGCGATATCAAGCTCTTCCTGAGTCGTTCCCCTGCCAAAGGAAAAACGAACGCCGCCCTTGAGCCAACGCTCGTCAAGAGCCATGGCGGAAAGCACATGCGACGGGCGGGCGGCCCCGGAGGCGCAAGCGCTTCCGGTTGAGGCGCCGACCCCCTGAAGGTCAAGAGCAACCGCCAGGCGGGCGGCATCAACTCCGGCGAACGAACAATGGCTGGTATTTGGCAAACGGGGCGCTCCCAAGCCGTTGATGCGGACCTCCGGGATTTCCCGAAGGATCATGCCCTCAAATCGATCGCGCAAGGCGCCGATTCTTTGCGCATAACCCGGCAAATCGGCTGATGCCAAGGCCGCGGCCAGGCCCAAGCCCGCGGCATAAGGCACGTTCTGAGTGCCGGCCCGGCGTCCGCCTTCGTGTTGGCCGGGAAAAATCGGACGAATGTTATGGTTCAGGGCCGCCCAAAGCGCGCCGATGCCCTTAGGGGCGTTGATTTTATGCCCGGATAAAGAAATGGTTGTCGCGCCCCAGGATTCGGTTTGAACCGGTATTTTGCCCATGGCCTGAACGGCATCCACGTGAAAAGGAATGCCCGCCTCCCGGGCCAGGCGCCCGATGGCCTCAATATCCTGAATCGTTCCCGTCTCGTTATTGGCGGCCATGACCACGATCAAACCGGTTTCGGCCCTGATCCGGCGGCGCAATTCTTCCGTATCGACTCTGGCTTCCCCCGAATGCCTAAGACATTCGCTTCCGATCCGCCTGAAGTAAAAATAATCCCATCGGTTCCGGAAGCCCCAAAAAGCCCGGCGACCTGCCGGCGAGCGGTTTCCAGAGCTGTTTTGGCCTCCTGGCCCCATTGATGGATGCTGGAGGGATTGCCGAACACGCGGCCCCAGAACGGGGCCATGGCCTCGACAACCTCCGGACGAACAGGGGTTGTGGCGTTATGATCAAGATAAATTCTTCGCTCAGAAAGCATGGCCTTAAGATTATATACCGAGGAGTCTGTCCAAGCATTCCATTTCGGCTGCAATGTTGGATTTTGGCCTGCGACTTTGCCAAATTTTCCTTACATACCACTGCGGGTATGCTCGGAAAATTTGGCTTCGTCTCGGCTCAAAATCCAACATTTCGCCATGAAAGCGAATACTTGGACAGACTCCGAGCGGTACGGGCCCTTACGGGCCGAAGTTGAACGTCTTAAAAAAATCGTCCTCTTCTTTCTGTTCCACGGGTTTGGCGCCGCCGGGCGCGGATCTTTCCGCGGCCTTGCCGCCTTTAGGCTCGGCGGTTTCCGGCTTTTCCGAACCCTTGAGCTTGATCGGCGAAACCGGACCCGCGACGTTTCGGACCGGGCGCACGATCACCTTGCGGCTGCCTTCGGCAAAGGCCAACACCTTCGTTTTTTCATCATAGTAGAACCTAAACGGCGACTCCTTCATCTGGGGCTCGTAGGATTGGCCCAAAACATCATGCTGCTGGTTCCAACCCGGGTTGTATATGATTTTGCCCCGGATATCGACCTTGCGCTTGATGATGGGAACGGAAAAATGGATGCGGTAGACGCCGTCCGCGTCCGAAATGCCGGCTTCAAAATGCGGGGTAAATTCATGCACTTTTTCCCCGCCCCCTTCCTCCAGCGACTCGCCCGATAACAAAAGATCTTCCTCGCCTTTCTTTTTACCCGATTCCGTGGCCGTCACCAAGGCCCGGACCACCACGCCCTCGATGGGACGATCGTCATAATCGGTGACGAAACCGGTGAGATAGCCTTCAAGAAAATGACCGTACTTGGGCCTTTTAAACAAAATAAAACTCCGTGAAGCCACCAGCTTTCTGGCGCGCATGACGTCCGTCACGCGTTCCTCGGCTAAATTTTCCTTTATGATAACTTCCTCGGCGGCGGACACCGCTGGTAAAGCGCCAATAACCGCAACAATTAATATCACGGCCCGATTCATTGTTCCTGCGCTCCTTGATCTTCGAATTTTGTGGGCACGGTTTTCACAAAAAAGACCACGCGGCGGTTGCGGGCGCGATTCTCAGGCCGATCATTCAGAGCCACCGGTTTATACTCCCCGTAGCCCACGGCCGCCAAGCGTTCGGGCGGAAACTGCTGGCTGGCGATTAAATACCTGACGACCTCTGTGGCGCGCGCGGTGGAGAGTTCCCAATTGGAACTGTAGCGGCCGGTGTGAATAGGCACATTGTCCGTGTGCCCCTCCACTAAAATATCGAATTTCTGCGCGAGTTCCCGGACGGACGGAGACACCTGGGTCAACAATTTGGTCATTCCGGGTGTCAGTTCCGCTTTTCCGGACTGGAAAAACGACATCTCCCCCTTCTCTTCGAACGTGATATGCAAGCCGTCTTTGGTCATTTTCACTTCGCCCGAAATTTCGCTTTTCTTCATCATCTCTTCCAACTGGGTTTTGGCTTGCTGCACATTTTTATTCAAAGCGGCTGAAAGAGCGTACAGGATGACGAAAAAACAAACCATCTCCGTCATCAAATCCGCATAATTGATCAGCCAGGGAGGCGCCGGGTGGCCGATTTGAGACACCCTGGGGTCGCTCTCATCGATGAGGTTCCTGGGTTTCAAAGGCATTTTATTTGGGGGCCTCCCCCTTGGCCACGGCTGAACGAATCAACATGCGCTGGGCCGGTTCCAAGTAAGCTTTCAAGTTCGCCTCAATGACGCTCGGAGCCACGCCCGATTGCAAAAGAAGCACCCCTCGGATAATGATTTCCTTGGCCAAAAGCTCCGCTTCCGAACGCCGCCGCAGTTTGCCGGCCATGGGCAAAAAAATCAGGTACCCCGCGCCCAAGCCGAAAAAAGCCGCAGCCAAAGCCAACGCCATGCGCCGGGGCACCTCCTCCACGTCGCTGATGGAGTTCAGCATCAAAATCATGCCCAGCACCGTCCCGATAATGCCGAAGGCCGGCGCATACGTGCCCAGGGCGTTGAAAATCTCCTGCCCGACCTTATGGCGCTCGCGGATGAAGCCCAATTCCGTTTCCAGCATATTGCGGATAAAATCCTGGTCCGCGCCGTCGATGACCAATTGCAGCCCGCGCTTCATGAAATCGTTGGTCAGCTTTTTAATATCGTTTTCCAATGAAAGAAATCCCTCTTTTTTCGCTTTGCTAGAAAGCTGCACGAACGTCGAAATCACCTCCCCGCTGGTCTCCTCGTCTTCGGTGCTGGTCAAGACTTTCTTCAACACGCGGCCCACGCCCAAGACCTGATTCATGGAATAATTGACCAGCAAGGCGCAGAACGTTCCCCCCATCACCACGAACAGCGCCTCGACGTTTAAGAACGGCTTGAACCCGGCCACGCCCTCGGCGATCAGCACGGTTACGATCACCATGCCCGCAAAAACGGTGATGCCCAGAATTGTCGCGATATCCACGGCGCCTTATCCCCCTCCCTCCGTCACGGAATTTCCCTCTACTCTTTCTTTAAATTCTGCCAGTCCTGCGGCGCGCGGCCGGTTGCGCCGACGATGCGGCGCTTGAACTCCACGACCTTAGCCACCACCTCTTCCACGCTGTCTCTGACCATGTAGCGATTGCCCGTCACCAGCGTCACCACGGTGTCCGGCGAAGCTTCGATGGATTCGATCAATTCGGCGTTGATCGAAACCTCCTTGCCGTTTAGTTTGTGCAAAATAATCACCAAATCCTCGGCGCGCTCATACGGGTTTGGACAGCCATTTCATGGTGCGCTCAAGCACGCCTTCCTTGCCCGTGCTTTTGAGCTGCTGGGTCTTGCTCGGATCAACGGGCTTGACCGGAAGTTCCATCGTCGAACCGGTGCGGGCTTCGAGCGTGGCTTGCCGGACCTGATCCGGGGTCAACTGCGCGGCCAGGGCGCGAATTTTATTCTCATAAGCCGCGCATTGGCTTTCGAAAATCTTCTGCACCCGCCGCATCTCTTCCTCGTAAGTCTGCTTGATTTGATCCGCCGCCTTCTGCAGGCTTTTTAATTCCGCCTCCAGCGTGAGCACGCGCTGAGGCTCATCCTGGTGCGTCCGGACCAAATCCTGTTCCAAGCGCTGCGACTTCACCCTCAAGTCCAACAACTCAGCCTCAAACACGCGGGCTTGCGCTTGGGCATTTTTAGCCTCTTCCAAGGCCTTGGCCTGAGCCTCCCGGGCCGCGGCTAATTCCCTGCGAGCGGACTCAACCACGCTCATGGCCTCCTCGTAGCGGCCGGAAATCTGGGCATTGCTCTCGATATGGCGGCTGCCGAGCGAACGCGCTTCGTCAAGCTCCCTTCTGGTTTGCGTCAGCTCGGCCGCGGTTTTTACCAATTCCCGTTGGGCGGCTTCCAAATCTTTTTTAGCCAAAACAAATTCGGTCTGAGAAGAATGTTTGGCTTCACCGACCGCGGCGCTTAAGCGGCGCAGCTCCGCGCGCGCGGACTCGGCTTCTCTTTTGGCGGCCTCCAGGTCCTTCAGCGATTGATCACGCTGGGCCGCCATCTCGGCTTGGGAGGCTTTGAGCATGCGGATTTCCTCTTCCATGTTGATGACGCCGGCGGCCTTGGCATCGGCTTCCTTCCTGGCGGCGTTCAACTGATGGAGAACCCCCGGTAATTCCAAATGCGCGCGGCCGACATTGTTAAGCTCAGCCTTAAGCCTGATGACATCCGCTTCAAGCTGAGAGCGTTCGCGCAGCAGTTGGCTCTTTTCCATTTCCGCCCGGGCTAAATCGAGCTCAAACCGGCTGCGGCGTTCGAATTCCTGCCGGCGGGCCTCCTCCAGCCGCGTCAGATCGGCCTCCTTTTGACGCAGCTGCTCTTGGGCCGCGCGTTCTAGGGCCTGCTTGCCGGCTTGAAGGCGCCGGTACGCTTCCACAACCGAGGCCAGGCGGCTCTTGGCTGTTCTAAATTCTTCTTTGAGGCGCTGGGCCTCGGCCCGGTCGCGGGCCAATCCGGAAAGCGCGGCCTTGGCGCGGCCCAAGAGCGCGTTTCTTTGCTCGATCATGCGCTGCGCCTGGGCCAAGCGATCGCGCGCCGAACGCAACTCGTCGCGCACGATGCCCACTTCCCGTTCCATATCTTCGGCGCGCCGCAGCTTGCTGTCCATTTCAACGGCTCGCCGTTGAGTCCGCTCGTAATCGTCCTCGGCTTTTTCAAAACGCCGCCTTAATTCCTCCATGGCCTGAACCTGGGTCTCGGCTTTTTGAGACGCGCCCTTGGCCGTCTCTTCTTTAACCAAGACCTGTTTTTTCAAATCTTCGATCTCGCGGTTTTTCTCCTCCAGCTTGCTGGCGATGCGGGAACGCTCCTGGGCGTAACGCTGTTCGATCTCCTTTAATTTCGCGTTGAAACGCTCCTCCACGGCGCGGTCTTCCAGGTCGCGCTTGGACATCTGGGATTTCAGCGCCTCAACCCACGTCTCGCGCTCATGGACGACCTTCTTTTCAAGATCCTTGATTTGGGCCTCCAGCTTGGCTTTGGTCATTTCCAGCTCGCGCTCCCGCTGATCGCGCTTCAACTTCTCCTGAATCTCGCGAAGGCTGGCCTCCACTCTTAAGCCGACCGAACGCTCCTCGTGGCTCTTTAAGTTGGCGGTCATGGACTTCTCCCGCTCCTCGAGCAAAGCTTTTTCAAGTTTGGCGACTCTCTCCTCCATGGCGGATTTCGCGCGCTCCAAATCTTCATTCTTGCGCAACAAGTCCTGAGACTGGAGATCCGCAGGCCCCGGTGTCGCGGGGCTTGAGGCGGGAGGATTGGGGCGGCCGATCCCCGGGCCGAACGAACGGGACGGGGGAGGAGGCCCCTTGGGCGCAGACGCCGGCGGCGCAGGCGGGCGCAGATTGCCCGGAGGCGGCGCAGGCGGGCGCCCGGGACCCCCGACCGGGGGCTTCGGCGGCAAAGACGGCGGCGTTTGTTCAGCCATACCTTTAATGTTGTCTCCAAAACGAAGATTCTTCAAGGCCTTTTATGAGCGTGGCCATCCGGCGCACTTCCCGCTCCCAAACAAGAATAAAATCCGTCAACGTCATGGACGCCTCCCGGCTGATAGGCTCCACTTTTTCCGCGGCCTCCAATAACCGGGCCTTCTCATTCTCCCGTGTTTTCAAAAGCTCCTCCATGCGCACCCGGAAATACTCGATCTGTTGTTTGGCGCGGACGCGCATGCGCTCGATCTCCTTTTCCTCCCAAGAAGTAGACGCTCCCGGACGCTGCGCGCCGGCGCGCAGCTCGGAAAGATTCTCGCGCAGTTGGCCGCTTTTAGCGTCGAACGATTTAAGTTCCTCCTCCCTCGCCCGGCGGGCCGCGGACAATTCGTCGATTTTCGTCTTCAGGTGATCAAGCGTTTGTTCGGCGCGGCCGGCCCAGCCTGCGCGCATGCGCTCGAGCTCCTGGCGCTTCGCCGATAGAATCTCCTCCAGGCGCTTGGAACGCAGCTCGACTTTCAGACGCGCCAAATAAATTTCATGATCCTTCTCCTTGACCCTCTCCTGATAAGAGCGCCGGACCTGCTTTAACTCCTGAGCCAATTCCGCGCGGTGGGTGCGCAAATCAGCCACGACTTTTCTCTTGCGGCGGCTGATCTCCGCGGATTCGATTTCCTGCTGGCTCCTCAACACCTCCAGCTCCATGGAACGATCCTTAATTTGGACTGTTAAATTTTCAATATGGGATTCCATCTGCGCGATTTCGTCTTCACCGGTCTGAGTCTGGGATTTGAGCGAAGATTCCAACGTTTGGCGGTCGCGGGTGAAACGCTCCTGTAACGTTTCGATTTGGCGGCGGTGGGTCTGCTCGAATCCGATCAATTCATTCGACAACGCAGCCAGCTCCTTTTCCTTGGCCGCGTCGACGGCCGCGATCTGCATTTGAAGCTGCTCGATTTCGGCCTTGGCTTTCTCAACGGCTTGCGTATAGCGAACCTGTTCTTCCTTCAATCCCGTTTCAGCCGCTTGACGCTTGGCGGCGAGCGTTCCGGAAAGCTCCTCCA
The DNA here is from genome assembly GCA_016180815.1 of Elusimicrobiota bacterium. Taxonomy (NCBI): domain Bacteria; kingdom Pseudomonadati; phylum Elusimicrobiota; species Elusimicrobiota bacterium. The sequence continues at coordinate 36,366 of JACPAN010000020.1, read as the reverse complement.
AGGACCGCTCCTTTTCTTGAAGATCGGTTTCCTTCCTGGCGCGCTCCGCGCCCAAAGTATCGAGCTGGCTGCGGTGCTGGCTGCGCAAAGCCGCCAGCCGCGCCTCCAGCCGCGAGGTTTCATCCGTCAGCTCTTTTTTGCGCGTTTGCCAAGCCTCCGTCCACTCGGATTGGCGCCGGGATAAATCATCGCGCATCTCTTTGATCCTGGAGGCCCAGAGGTCGTGGCTGTTTGTCGAAGCCGCTTCGAAATCGCTTCGTTGCGATTCCAATTCCCTCAAACGCGCCTCCAGAGGACCGATTTCCCGGCTGCGCTTTTCCTCCAACTGGGTGAACACGGCCTGCCAGCGCTGCGTCTGCTCCTCGAGCACTTTTTCAACTTTCAACAGCTTTTGCTGGACCTCGTCGGCTTCCTGTGTTAATTGGCTGCGCTCCTTGGCAAAGGACTCGGCATGCTCGTTGATCGCGGACAACAGCTCCACCCGGCGGGCCTCCAGCCGCGACTCCTCGGCCTCGCGCTTCCTGCGGAGGTTTTCCATCAGCCGCCGGCCGGCGCCTTCGGCCCGGACTATTTCCGTCTCCTTATTTTTAATCTCCTCTTTGGATTTAGCGACCATTTGCGTCAACAGCGATTCCAACGAGCGGATTTTTTCCTCGTCGGTGGCGCGCGAGGCGCTGATTTCATCTTCGCGGGACCGAAGCTCCTGGGCATGGGCGGTGGATATCGCCTCGAGGTCTTTTTCAAGCCGCCGCACTTGGCTGCGGCTGGTCTCCAGCGCGTCGGTCCACTGGCCCTTTTCCTTGACGCTGCGGGATTGCTGGGCCTCAAGCTGAGCCCTTAAATTCTCGATAGCGAAAAGAAGCTCCCGGCGGTGCTCCTCGGTGGTGGCTTCAAACGCCGCGCGCATATGATCCGCTTCCAGATGGATATTCGCCTTTCGCTCGTCCAAAGCCGCGATTTCATCCTTAAACTTTACGGCGGTCAGCTCGATGGTTTTCTCCAGCTCTCCCAACCGGGCCGCGCGAGGAGCGAGCATTTCGTCTTTTTTGGCGGCCAACTCTTTCATCCGCTCTTGATGGGACCGCGCCTCAAGGCTCAACTTCTCTTCAATCGCGCGGATTTGATCATGGCAGTTGCGGATGGCCGTATCCATTTGCAGACGTTCGGCCCGATGGCTCTCTTCCAGGTCAAAAAGCTTCTTTTCCCACTCTTTCTTTCTGGCTTCGATTTCCTCGACGCCTTTTTTCTTGGCCAGAAGCGTGGGCGTCAACACCTTGGCTTCGTATTCAGAGCGCAAGACGTCGAGCTCCTTCGTTTTGGCTTCCAGCAGCTTTTGATGCTCTTCGCGTAGGACAGCCAAGCGGCCCTCGCGGCGCTTGATCTCCTGAGCGGTGTCGCCATGGCGCTTAGCAGCCAACGCCTCCAGGTCCGCGACTTCCTTTTTATTGGCCTCCTCGTAACGGCGAAGCTTGCCGATCAGCTGGGTGATGCGCGTATTCGCTTCGTCGAGCTCCCCGCGCAAGGATTTGACCTCGGCCCCCACGGCCTCGGCGCGCTGCGTGTACTCGGCGTTTAATTCGAACTCGAGTTTTTTGAGTTCCTCCTCCCCTTTCGTTTTAATCGCGGCGAATTCCGCCTGCCCGGTCACCAGACGCATGCTCAAGGCGTTGATTTCTTGTTCCGCGGCTTTAATCTGGCCTTCCCAAAACGTTTTTTCCTCGAACATCTTCTGCTGAAGGGCCTGGCCCCTGCTTTCCATCTCACCCATCAGCCCTTTTAAAGCCTCCAGGCGCCGGGATTTTTCCTCTTCCAGCCAGACCTCCCTGGCTTCCACCACTTTCGTGACCTCTTGCATGCGCAGGCGTCGGCGGGAGAATTCCGCTTGGAGCAACCGGATGGCTTCCCGCGCCGCGCGCTCCTTTTTATCCAGGGCTGTTTTATATTTGGCCACCAAGGCCGACTTCTCGGCCTCCACGCGCGACGTCAATTGGCCGAGTTCTTTTTCCTTGAGGCTTAAATTCTCCTTAAGGCGTCCGATTTGTCCGCTTTTCTGGCGGATACTCTCCTCGATTTGCCGATGGAGCCCGCTCAGGGAGTCGTCGGCCGATTCCAAACTCGCCGAGGGATGGCCGGCGCCCTGGCGGACGATGTCATCCTCCAGCGCCTTGAGCTTCTTCTCGACGACCGCAGGGCTGGCTTCCTGCTCGATTTCCTGAAGACGGGCCTCAAGAGCGGTCAAATTTTTATTGGCGTTTTCAATTTCCGCGGCCAGCTTGGTTTGGGAAAGCTTGAGCGTGGTTTCGAGGTTGTCGACCGAACGGTTGAACAGCTCTTTTAACTGCTCGGCCTCACGTTGAAACAACGTTTTTCTGGCTTCGGCCAGCTTTGAAATCTGTTCGATGCGAGCCGCCAAATTCAGCAGTTCCTCGTCTTTTTCTTTCTCGAGCTTGTCGAGTTCGTCCACCTAAACTCCTTTTCCCTCGTCTGGCGGCCAATCAAAAGCGTCCGGTTCGATGGGCTCGGGCGCGTGTAATAGAGGATCATCCCATTCCATGGCTTCAAAATCGGGTTCGGGAAAAGCCGGCAAACCCCAATCCATGGGCAACGCAGAAACGCCCCAACCTTCCCCCGCCGGCCGTTCCGGAGCGAACAACGGCCGCGCAGAAGGGACGCCGGCCGCAGGGCCGGCGGACGATGAGGGACCGAGGGCTGCCGGCGTCAAATAACGGGACAGCTTCGCTTGATGTTCCTTCATCTCCCCGGTCAACAGCTCAAGGCGTTCTTGCAGGCTGCGACGGTCGGCGTCCGCGGCCGAAGCGACGATTTCCAATTGACGGGAACGCTCCTCTTCTTTGATCAAAATGCGCCGCAGACCGGCCAACTCGGCTTCCAATTCTTTCAAACGCGTTTGACCCTGATTGATTTTTTCCTCAAGAGCGGACCGCTCCCGGGCGAAGAGCCCCGCTTCCTCTTCGCGGCGCTTGGTCAGCTCGGTTTCGCGCTGGTTCAAAAATCCGCGAAAATCATCGAGCTCGGTCGTTTTAGCGGCCAGAGCGGCTTCCAATTCCGCGATTTTTCCCCCTAATTCCTGGACCTTGGCCTCCAGGAGCCGGACGACTTCCCCCCTCTGAAAACGCTCCAGCTGATAGCGCGCCTGCTCAAGCTCCCGGTCTTTTTCTTCCAGGCGGCCCAAAAGCTCCTGGGTATGCAGGGCGTTTTGAGCGAGTTTCGCCTCCATCTCCATCAAAATTTCGGATTTGGCGCGCATGTCTTTTTCCATCTCCAGGAACGACTCGCGTTCCTGATTCAGGCGGTCGATCTCGATCAGGCGCGTGGAAAAATCCTGACGCAGGCGGATCAACTGCTCATCGGCTTTAGCCAACGCCTCGATTTTTTGCTTGAGATCGGCTTGCAGCGCGGCCAGGTCCGCGCCGCTTTTTTGCGAGGACTCCTGCTGGGCCGTCATCTGCGCCTCTTGCGCGGAAAGTTTGGCCTGGGCCTCAGCGAGCGTCCGCTCAAAGGTCTCCAGACGATCGCGGGCGTCCTTCAATTCCTTGTCCGCGACCGCCGGCTGCTGCGGCGCCGGCGCTTTCTGAGGCTGAGTTTCAATTTTTTTCTTTTTAAGCTCCTCCATGTAGAGGGCCCAATTTTTGGCGATGTCCTCTTTCTTGCCCGATTTAATCGTGGATTGGATGTCTTTGAATTCCATGGGTTATGTCCCCGCCTGCACGCGCATGGAGCGCACGAATTCCTCGACTTCGGGCGAAGGGTTTAAGGCCAGCACCTGCTCGTAAGCCCACAAGGCTTCCGATAACCGCCCCAACGCGTAATAGGCCCCGCCCAAGGCCTGATAGGCTTCCCAAAAATCCTGGCGCTCGCCGACGGCCGCCTGGAAGGCGCCGATCGCCTCCTCATAACGCCCTTCGTTATAAAGGGCCAAGCCTCGCTCGTAAGGAGGCGGCTCTCCGGGCTGGGCGGCCCCTTCGCCGGCCGGGGCGCGCCAAGCGCGCATGCGCTCCTGGGCCTTGACCTCATCCTCTTCGATGCCGTCGATGATCGTCGCCTGAGGCTTTTCCCTGAACGCGACTTTCCCTTCGGTTTCCATGCGTTTGATCACCGCCAAAATTTTTTGGCGCTCCCGCTCCACTTCTTCGAGAGATGTCTCGGCGGAAAGCTCGAGTTCTTCCTTGACCAAATTAACGGCGCCCGAAGACAAATTCGCGAAAATTTTGTTTTCGATCTCAGGAGACGCCTCTTTCAGGGCGACGGCGATCTCGGAGGGCTTGAGCTCGCGCACGGCCATAGCCACGACCTTGTCCGGAAGCAAAGGCAGGTCTTCAAACAACAGAAGGCGCTTCCTCAGCTTTTCATAAACCTCGGGTTTTTCGTTCCTGAGGTATTCCAAAATGCTTTCCCGGACATCGGGCTTGGCTTCCTCCAGCATATTGACCAAGGGTTCGATGCCGCCGATGACAAAATCCACCCGTTCCTTGATTTCCTGGTCAATGGCCACCACCTGCTCCCTGGTGACCTCCCGGATGACCGCGGTTTCCATGGCCACGCGCGCCTGCAAATCAACAGGCAGCGAAGTCAGCACCTTCTGAGCTAATTCGGGCTTGAGGTACGTCAGAACCACGGAAATAATCCATGGTTCCTCGCGCTTGAGTAAATAAATCAGCCCTTTGATATTCTCCTCATTGACGTATCTAAACGGCTCGAACTTCTGCATTTCTTCCTCACCCCCTTCCCCTTCTTTTTCCAGGGAAGCCATTTCTCCTTCCAACGCGCCCATGGCGCCGCCGCCGGGGCCTCCGGGACCTTCGTCCTCGGGATTCTTGAATTCGGATTCGACATTGACCTCGGTCCCCTCGCGGCGTTCCAACAGGCGGACATAGCCGCGCATAAACGAAGCCAAGGGGCCGAATAAAAACATCAAGAAAAGAAAAACAAGCAATGCGAACAAGGACGGGATATAAACCATGGGCTGACGAAAATCGTCGACCAGATGACCCTCCATCCTGGTCGGCTTGAAACTGATCTGATCGGGCTTGACCTCAAACTGCTTCAGGGCGTCGATGATGCGCTGGCGGACCATATCCAGAACATCCGCGGCGAGCGTTTCATCATGCATGATCACGGCTTCGAATCGTTTAACCACGGTCCGCTGAGCGGCTTTTTCCTGGAGAGCCTCGCGCTCCTGGCGTGCTTGCTGCGATTTGCCCTCCAACGGCCCGGTATCCGTACTTTTGGGCTTCGGGATGCCCGGCAGGATATATTCCGTTTCCGAAAGAAGCGGCGACTGGGTTTGGCCTTTCGACGCCACGCCCGATCCGGATTGAGCCGCTTTCTGGCGCACGGTCACAACGTCCAACTCCAGCGAAACGAATACGACGGCCTTACCGCGGCCCAAGATCGGATCCAAAATATCCGTTTGTATTTTTTTCTCAAGCTCGCCGCGCAGTTGGCGCTCTTTCTCCAGGAGAGAAAAATTGGGCAGCCCATAATCGCCGCCCGTCTCCTGGCCGAAGGCCAACACCGTGGCCAAGGCGATCAAGCCGCCCAGCAGCAAAGGGAAAATGCCGTAAGCGGCGAACCCGCCCCCGTCATGGTTTACGCACGGCCCTGCTCCAACCATTTCCGCGTCCACCCGCTTCGCGGGCCAGGACCTGCCAGTGACAGGTCCTGGGACTTGGTCAAAAAGTTTAGCCCCGCCGGTCCGCAATGGCCGACGAGACTCAACAGGCTCTCTGCCGTTTGTATCCCTAATCATGACAATGGACCCGTACCTACCCTTTAAGTCTAAACCCCCTTCCCACGACGCGCAACACCCAAATGCCGATCATCATTTCTCCAAGGACTCCAGGAAAGGCCGCACTGTTTTGTTGTTGGGATCGACTTCCAAAACCCGCTTCCACAAAGCCGTGGCTTTGTCCTTTTGGTCCATCATAAAGAAGGCGCTGCCCATGATCTCCAGGGCCGTGGTGTTCGTGGGCTCCAAGTCCAGGATATCCTGACAGCGCCTGATCACGATGTCATATTTGCCGTCGTGGAAGGAGCTTCGGGCATCGAAAACCTTCTGATCGATCCAGGTGAAAATTTGAGGGCCTTCGATTTTGCGAGTGAGCTCGGGCACTTGAGCGTCTTTTTCCACCAGGTTGAGCAAGCCCAGGACCTTCTCATCCTGGATGTTTTTATTGAAGGCGTATCGCAGCGCGTTGACCGAGGCTTTTTGATCGGCGCCGCTGATGTATTGGGCCACGCCCTTTCGGACATAGGTCATGACTTCCGACTCCCCAAGGGCCTGTGGGTAAACAGCCACCACTTGCTGGAGGCGCTCCACCATGCCTTGAAGCATTTTGTTGCCAGGCTGGGCATCGAGGGCCTGGTTTAAACGCTGGAGGGCGATGAGGAAATTGCCGCTGCGGAAGGCGTCGAAACCGAGTTGAACGCTGCGGCGGATTTTCGACTCCTGACTCACTTTGATGGAGCCGCCGAAGCGCCATGAAGCGGAAAACCGGGTGGTCAGCCCCAGGTCATGGACCGCGTTGGCCAAATCCAAGGAAAAATTCTGGTAATGAAGCCCGGCGCCGAAATTCATCTCCCTGGCTCCGCCGGTTGAGCCGGGGTCGCCTTGAATGCCGAAACGAAAAGCGATCCAGGACAACACCCAATACTCGCCGCCGAAGCGCCAGGATAAGCCGCTGCGCTGGGAATTCTCAAAGTCCAACCCCAGGGAAAGTTTATCCCTGATGAGCTTGTAATTGTTGCCGACGCGAAGCGTCAAGGGCAGGGTGTCATCGGTATCGCCGGATTTCATGGCCAGAACATTGTGCAAGCCCAAGCCGATTTGATAGCGGGGGAAGGCGCGGATGATGGTGGTAATGTCCATGCCGATATGCGAATCCACGCTGGTGTCCAACTTGCGGGTCAAAAATTTGGAACTGACGCCCAAATCAAAACGCTCGGCGATGGGCTTGCCCCAAGCCATGCCCAGGGCCCGCTGTTCGTCGCTGAACGTGCCGATGGTTTGAAGCCCGGTGATATTGCCCTGATTATCCGTTTGAATCGTCACCTTCTCGAATCCGTCGGAAATCAACTGGTTGTACATGAACCCGACCGTTCCCTTGGCGGCCATCGGGTGGGCATAGGCGAGAAAACCAAGATTGGTGTCGGCGTAGAGCTGGGCGTACATGGCGACGAGCTCTTTTCGCTGCAAGCCGGCCAAACCCGCGGGATTCCAGTAAGCGGCCGTGGCATCGTCGGCCAATCCATAGAAAGCGCCGCCCATGGCCAAGGGCCGGCCGCCGGCCCCATAGGAAAGGAACCGGCCCGCCTCCCCGCCTGAACTTTTCGCTTCAAGCGTCCCAAGGCTCGCCAGCATCATCATGACGCTAAGCGCTCCAATAATCGCCTTCATCAGCGTTCGGCAGCCCGGCCTTCTCCCGACGGAGAACCTCGGCTTTGCGCCCCCGGCTTGGCGAGGCCCCTCGACTTGGCTCAGGGTCTCGCTTCGCTTGAGTTTGCCTCCCGTGCCCCGTTGGGCGCGGGACTTGCCCCGGGCCTCCTCACGGAAGCCCCGGGCGTCGTTTATCGTTTGCTCAGAAGGCCTTTCGGCCCTCGATGCCCGAAATCTGCTTTTTTCAAACTCTTTAGGCTTAAAAAATAAACCGTCGAGCTTAGCTCGACGGCCAAAATCAACGCGATTAAATACGCGACTATTAATGTATTCATTGTCTTCGGCAGCCCGGCCTTCTCCCGACGGAGAACCTCGGCTTTGCGCCCCCGGCCTTGCGGCCGGGATTGCCTTTGTCGCTCTAGTTTGGTTTTATCCCCAAAATCAGACGGAGTCAAGGGTAGTCGGGTTATTGAAACGGGGGGTAGGCTCTATTTTTGCCCGCGTTCGACCAGGTTGAGGATCATCTGAAGCGCTTCGTCCAGGCGCCCGATGCTCTGATGGGCGCCGCGCAAATCAGGGCGCATGGTTTCCAGCTCCGAGCGCAAAACATCGATTTCCTTTCTCCAATCATGGCGCCCCGAAACCGAGTTCTGGCGCATGGTTTCCAGGGATTCCTCCAAGGCCAGCAGGCGCTCGGCCAAACCCCGCATCTGCTTCCATTCCGTGGATTCGCGCAAATCAGCCAAAAAAGCCTCTTTGGCGGGCTCCACGATCTGGCTCCAAAGATCGCGCAATTCAGCCACCGTCTCTTGGCGCAACTGCCGGCTTTTCTGATCGGTTTTTATATCCAGCGCGGCTAAAGAAGCCGCCCACTGCTGGGCCGCCTTTGCCAACTCATCCGCGAACTCCCGCCGCAATTTGCCCGCGATCACCGATTCCAAGTTGGCGATCGTCCCTTTCATGGCCGCGGCCGACGCTGAGATTTCCTTAAAATCGGACAACAGATAACTCCAAAAACGCTCCAACTCGGCCACCTTGGCCGCGGTGCTTTGTTGGGCGCCCTGGAGCTTGGACATCGCCTCCTCGACATGCTTGATGATGCGCTCTTTCACCTGGGCTTCAAACCGGACCATTTCCTGATCCCTCAGGCTGACCAGCTCCAGCAGCGCCTTTTGAAATTCATCCAGGCGCTTTTCCAAAGTCTCAACCCTGGCCTGAGATTTTTCCCGAATTAAACGGAGCTCTTCCTCGACGCGCTCCTTGTTGGCCTTGGCCCAAAGCTTTTCGAACATCTCCTCGACCGCGCCTTGGGCGTTTTGCATTTCCTTAAACCGGACCTCGAACATGAGGGCGCGCTCCCTGGCTTCCATCAATTGGCGCTCCAGATCGGCCAAACGCGCTTCGAGGGAACCCCCTCCCCGCCCAGCGGAGGCTTTTGGGGGAGGCGTTGCGGACTTCGGCGGGGGGCCCTCGGACGGCTTGGCGGCTCCTTGAGCTCCCGGAGGGACCCCGCCCTCAAAAAATTGAGAAAAGAAGCCTTCGGCCATTTATTTGGTCCTCACCAACGTGATTTCGATGCGCCTGTTCTTGGCCCGTCCTTCAGGCGTCGTGTTATCGGCGATCGGCTGATGTTCGCCGTAACCCACGCACGCCAGGCGCTCGGCGGGAATTTTCTCTTCATCGGAAAAATACTTGAGCACGCGATAGGCCCGCGCCATGGACACCACCCAATTGGAAACAAAGCGGCTCCCTTTGGGGACCGGGATGTTGTCGGTGTGGCCCTCGACGACGATCCGGTTGGGCATGGAGCCCACGAATTCCGCGACCTCGTGAAGCACGGTCTTGGCGGTCGGCTTTAAATCGATTTCCCCCGGATCAAAAACAATGGCTTCTCTCAACGTGATCTTGATTTTCTCCTCGGACAATTCGACCTGGGTGAATTTATCGAGCCCGGCCTTGCCGCCGAATTTTTCCTGAAGATCCTTGGCCAGCTCCTCCTCCTTGACGATTTTGGATTTGCGCTCCAAGAGCTCCTTGTTTTCTTCGCCGCCGAAGGTCTTCTGCACTTCGGACAAACTTTCGATGAAGGAGATGCCTTCTTCCGACATGCTGAAAGAAAACATCAGTAAAAAAAACAGCATCAAATAACTCATCAAATCGCCGTAGGTCACCGCCCACAAGGCGCCTTTATTTAATTGGTTCTCCAAGTCGTTTTCGTCTTCTGCGTCGATCATGCGGTTTTTGCGGCTCCTTCGACCGCAGGCGCTCCCGCCGCAGACCCCTTCGAACGCCCGGCCATATACGATTCAAGATAAAGGCCGATCTGCGAAGGAATCATCGGGCTGAAAAAAATCTTCAGCACGCCTTCGATGAAAATTTCCTGGCTCAAGGCTTCTTCGATGGCGCGCAGCCTAAGTTTTCCGGCCACGGGAACGCAAACCATATTGGCCAGCAGAATCCCGAAAAAAGCCGTGGATAAGGCCACGGCCATGGCCGGGCCCACGTTTTTGGGATTGGAAATGTTTTTCAAGACGGTCACGATGCCGATGAGCGTACCGACCAGGCCGAACATGGGGAACAGAATGGACATGGTGCGAAACACATTCGCCACCTCGGTATGGCGCGATTTAGCCTGACGCACGCGAAGGGAAAGGATTTCCCGCGAGAGCTTCTCATCGGACGTCGCCAGGCAGACGTCGATGGAGGCCTGAAGGAAACCGTCGCCCACGCCCTGTCCATCGTTTTCAATGGACAAATTACCCATCCTCCGCGCCTTCTCGGCCAAGGACACGATGGTCCGGATCGCTTCGCTTGGGGCCACGCCCTTGGGTTTTAAAAATAAAAATCGCAGGGAGCGCAAGGCGTCGCCGATCAACGAAAACGGCGTGTTAATAAAGGTGGCGGCTATTGTTCCCCCCACCACCAGAATCAAACCGTGAATGTTTAAGAACGCGTGGGCGCTTTGCGTTTCCAGAAGCCCATAAACCACCACCGCGATGCCTGATATCAGCCCGATTAACGTCGTCCAATCCATAAACTACTTCCCCTCCAGGCTGGCCTCGGCCAAGGGATGATGCATGGTTCCGTCCACGATCATTTTTTGGGCGATTCTTAAAATTTTATCCTGGGCCTCGAAAATTTTCTCCTCGGGCGGTTTGGCGGTCATGCTCAGGAGCTCGGTCAGGGTTTCGGCTGTTTTTCGCGGCAGCGCCCGGATGATTTTTTCTTTCAAGGCCGGAGACGTCAAGCCGTCGGCAATGGCCATGGTCAATTCCTGGATCGGCACCTTGGATAAAAGAACGTTCAATTCCTGGTCGCCGACATGCATCAGGTCTTCGAATAACAAAATTCTTTTGCGGACCGAGCGAAATAAAACCGCGTTCTGCGTCTCGAGATTTTTCAGCAGCTTCATTTTGAACCCCAGCGCCATGCTTTCCAATGTGCGCACAACCTCGGTCTCTCCGCCGACCACGCCCACGATGCGGTGCTCAAGCTCTTCTTTCAAGCGCAGCAGCACGTCGCGCTCCACGTATTGGGGCTGACCCAAAGCGGAAAACACTTGGGCCAGGCGATCCGGCGGCAAGGACGACAAAAAAGCGGCCCGCGTCGCCGGCGCCAGCTTGGCCACCACCATGGCCACATGCTGGGGATTCTCCTTGCCGATCAAATGATAAAGCTCCGTGGCCCGCTCAGGCGGAATATTGATCGTCAAATCACCCGCCGGCCCTTCGGCGGTTTGGGCTTCGATCATTTTCGGAGCCCCCTGGGCGTCCAATTCATCCGGCGAACCTTCTTCCTTCCTGAAACGAATGGCGGGCAAGGCCTCGCGCAGCCAGGGAGGCACGTCAAATTTCAATTCCATGGTCCGATGGCGCATGGCCAAAAACGCCTCGACCCACTGGCCCAGAATGTTGAATAAGCTGCGCATGGTCACCACGACCAACAGGCTGATCAAAATCAACCCGGCCAGGATCAACCCCGCGATGGTGGCCCATTGCAGGACAAGGCTTAAAAACTTGGAATCCTTGAACAGCTCAAAAATAGGATTCGGCATATTGAAACGCGTGATCACGATCCGGTCGCCGCGATTGGGGTCGACCTCCAGCAAAGCCCCCAACAGCGCCTGCACCTTGGTTTCAGCGTCGCTGGGCAGGGAATAATCCAGCGCCACCTTGACGAAAATACGCTTGATTTCAAGACCGATGGCATAAAGGAAATTCGGGTCCGCGAACGGCATGCCCGGCCCGGGCATCATTTGCGGCCCGCCGCCTCCCCCCTGAGGCGCGGCCGCAGGCGGCGTGCCGCCGCCGAAACCCTGCATGGTGAAGCCGGGCAAAATATAAGATTGGGATTGCCCGGCGCCGGCGGAGCCGCCTTCCGCGGAAAGGCCCGGAAATAACCACTGGTAACCCCCTCCCTGCGACTGTTGAGGCGAGGCGCCCTGCATGGCGGCGCGATTGATCTCGCCCGAAAGATACGCTTTGAGGGTTTTCTCAAAATCGCCTTTGACCTCCTTGGAAAACCCGATGTCCACGTGCACGAACACTTCGCTTTTGCCGTAGCCGAAAATTTTATCCAGGTGCACCTGGATGCGGTCTTTCATTTCACGGGACAGACGGGCGGAAACCTCGAGGATCGTGCTGCCGCCTAATTCAATGGCCGCGGCCGCGGCCGCGAATGAGGCCAGGCACATCGATAAAATAAAAATATCGCGGCCGAACCGCTTAAACTTATTTCCCGACGGTAAATAACGGCTCACCAATGAGTTCTCCCTCCTAAGTGTAGGGCTCCTCCTTCGGCGGCGCAAGGCCCAAGTCATCAGCAACAATCAATGGATAATGCCCACCTTTCTGATGATCGTCTGAGAGCCCTTGGAGGATTTCACTTCGATTTTGACGATATAACCGCCCTTGGAAACTTTTTCGCCGCCGTCCGTGTCCCCGAACCATTTGAGGAAATTGGGGCCGGAGCGGCCGCCGGCGGCATCACCCGGGTTGAAATGCCATTCCCGCACCTTATAGCCCAGGAGATCGTAAATCGTGATGGTGACGTCGGAATCCGCGCCCAGCATATAAGTGACGGTGGTGAATCCGCCTTGGCGGGTGTCCACCGGGTTGGGGTAATTGGACACGTTTTTGACCACTTCGCTGATCTGCCCCGATGAAGCGGCCGCAGATTCGCCCGACCAAGACGAGGCCACGCCCGCGGTGTTGTAAGCCCTGACGCGATAGGTGTAAAAGTGGCCGGATTCGCGCGGCGCGTCGGCCGCGGCATAGCCCAAAGTCTTTGAACTCGGATCCCCGACGGTTATGCGATTATTGATGGCGCCACCGGTGCGCCGCGCGGGGATCAAAGCGATGGTTTTCCAAACGGGATTAGTGTCCATGCGCTCCTGGATTTCGTAATAGAAGGCGCGGCTCTCGGGATCATCGCTGGCCTCCCACGATAAGGGGAATGAAGAAGCGCTTTGGCCTGAAGCCAATTCGGCTTTAGGAGATCCGGGAACAGTCGGCGCCGTGGGATCGGTTCTCAGCATCAACAACGGGCGCCCGGCTAAGGAAGGAATGAACGCGCCTCCCTGGGTGGACTCGGCGCGCACGGAATAAAGGAACGCTTGATCGCTGACTAATTCTCCCGGCAAATGATTCTGGGCAATGGAGCCGCCCACGCCGCGCGTTTTAACCGCGAATTGATCGTTGCCCAGTTTCTTGGATATTTCAATGATTTCGCTGCCGATATAAAGACGTCCGTTCTCCAAGAAACCGTCCGTGGACACCACGGTAATGGTGCTGGCTGATTGATTGATTTCCTCCAATAAACGAGTCACCTTGGGCACGGCCAAGGTAATGCCGGTCAAGGTTTTCTTATTGTCCGTCTGCGCCGAGTCCCACGTGCGCAACAAATTGGGATTCTTGTAATCCCGGCCCAAGGCCGCCTGGTACTGAGTCACATTGCTGACCTTCGGCCAAGACCCATACACCTCGGTTGTTTTCCCGGCCCAAGCGGTTTTGGCGAAGCCTTGATCGAGCATGGGCACTTTGGACCCGTCCAAGCGCCTTAAGAATATCTGCGGCGTGCCGCCCACGCTTTCCGCGGTATCGGGCACGCCGTCATCGTTGTAATCCACATCCAATAGGGTGTCGCCGTCAATATCCGTGTCCGGCAAGCCGTCGCCGTCTAAATCAAGTTCTTGCCTTTTACCGTCACGGTTGAAATCAAAGTTGTCGCCTTTGTTATCCGTGTCCAAATCAATCAAGGGTTCGCCGCCGTCAACAACGCGGCGGGATAAATCCGGCTCCGGAAATCCTTGGCTGTCGAGAATAACGGTCCCCGAAGAATCGAGTTTGGCGTAGGCCGGGTACCCATCCGACGCGATGAGAATAGCCGGGATCAGGTTGACGGGCGGGATCACTTCAGGGCTGATCAAGGTCAACCCTGAATTGTAAGGCAGTTTCTCGAACGGGTCTTCTACCACCGAAATATTGCCGGAACGGCCGGGCACCAAAAGATCGGCGATGGAATCGATCCGGACGCCGACCTGATGCCCTGATGCTTTGCAACTGCCCGGCGCGCCGCCGGCGGCCTGAGCGCCGATGGTAGGGCAGCCCGCGCTGTCAAAGGCCCCGATATCGCCGACCAAGAAAATCGTGCTGGCAATCGGCGTGACCCGCAGCCTGGGTTTGCCTTCAACATTGAAATCGATCACCGCCAAACCATTGGTGAAATCAGGATTGGCGGTGGTGCTGGAGGCATCGGCCCAATATTTGACCTTGCCGATCAATAAATCGCCGGATGTGGTGAAGGTTTGATTGCCGTCCGTGTCCAGATAAACCGCGATTTGAGAAAAATCGCCGCGGCCTTCGACTTGATCCAGGCCAGGGTTGACGCTTCTGCCGGGCTCATCCACGGTGCCTGTCTGATTGATGCGAATCGCGCCGATATCCATATAATTCTTGGACACGGAAAGGTTCAATTGCAGCAAAGGCACGGAGGTCAGGCCGGGTTTGGCTCCGGCCGGCGCCAAGGACAAGCCGGTAATTTTCATGCTCACGGCGTTGATGGTAACCTTGCCTGTTTCATAAGGATAAGAAACCGTGGCTCCTTGGCCCAAAGGCGCGGAACGGGTGATATTATTGTTGATCACCGCGTCCACGGTTTTTGGCTGGGCCAAATTGGGCTGGGCCAAACCGATGGAGGTCACGGCATTGATTTTGACGCCCAAACTGTCGCCGGTGTACGCGGCTTCGCCGATATCATAAGCCAGGAAATATACTTGCGGCACAGGGGACAGCAGTTGCGGGAATGTGAGCGTCACTTGCCGGACCCGGTCATTCTCATTTAATTGATCGAACGTGTCCACTTTTTCCACCGACGTGCCCGTGGAATGCGCAATGGACGGGGTATTGGCATCGCCTAAGCGCATGGCGCGCTCGATAATCCTCAGCGATCCGGTCGAAGCCCCGATATCGACAATAATGTCGGAATACTTCATCAACTCGGAATCGCTGACCATGACCAAGCCGCTGGTGGGCCAATTCTGCGTTGAAGAGACGGGCAGGTTAAAGGGCACGGCCGTGAACGAGGAAACGCTCGCCAAGCCGGTGGTTTTGCTTGAGGAAACCACGATATCGTTGGTATCCAGGACATCGTTGACGTTGATGTCTTTATAAATCTTGACAAAGCGCACATCGCGATTGGAGCCGAACGGCCTTAGGGGATCGGATGAGGAGCCGGTGCGCTCCACGACCAAGGTCTGCCAAGTGGCATTGGCGATATCCGTTTTCATGTTGAAGCGCAACACCGAGGCCATGGTTTGAGCCTGGAACACGCCTCCTAGGGCCAAGAGCTCGTTGGTTTGGTCAAAAACGCCCAACGTCACCTTGCTGGCCACGTCCTTGATGGTCATAAATCCGCTTTTCATAGGGAAGCTGCGATTGGGGGCGGCCTTGACCGCGTCGGGAATTTGGGCGCCCGCCATGGCGGCCGATGACAATTGAACGCCGATGCGATGCCCGGGCGAAGCGAATTCCGAAACATCGTAGGTGATGACCAGCTTCACCGGCGTCACCCCGACTACCAGCGGCGTTTTGAATTTGACCAAGGAACGGCCTTCGATAAACGTGTCGCCGCCCTGGGATAATAAATTGGGGAAAATACCTTGAGCGGTTTGCGTGGTGTCTTCGGCGTCGAAAGCGTCCGCGCCCACGTTCTGCCAAATCTTGACCGCGAACACATCCGAGCCCACGCCTCCGGCTTCGGAAAGCAGGTCCAGCGTCAACGAGTCCAGAATTACGGTATTGTGATTGGCGTTGACGGTCAGCCTCATCATGGGGACGTTTTTCTTGGTTTGCACTTCTTCCGCGGGATTCAACGCCGCATCATCGACGATTAATTCGTCCACGGTCGGGCGGATCACGTAATTGGGGGTAATCGGCCGGACAACGAGGGTTTCGCCGTGATCGCCGTCGAAAATCATGTCTTTTAATTCGGCGCCGATGACTTCGTTTTTATTGAGCGCGGAGTCGTGTGAAAATTGGGACGCGGGATCGATGGAAAGAACCATGAAATACGTGGATATATTGGTGCCGATCACGGTGAATGCCTGGCCGCCCTCGGATAAATTCACCGTCGCCTGGCCGGATAACAGCGTGCCGAATTCGGCCGTTCCCAGCACCGTGTCTGTAAACGGAGCGATGGTGCCGTCGGGATTTCTGTTTAAAACCCCGTCGCCGTTATCCTTGTAAATGGCAACCTCGGAAACATCCGAATCCGCGTCATTAGCGCCCGCGATATCCGTGCGCCCGATCACAGCCTGGCTCCACGGCACTTCAAAGCCCGAAGACACGGCCGTGAATTTCAGCACCGCCATTTTGGCGTCGCCTTGAGTCACGGCCGGAGCGACGCGCTCGCCGACCTCATGGTTGGACGCCGCCTTGCTGAATTGGCCCCGGATCACGCCGGAAAGCATGTTCGCGGCCAAGGAAACGCTCGAGTAATAAATCATTTCCGTGGTGTCGTCCTTGGAAATCGTGGCATAGCCGCAAGGCGCGAACCCTCGGGCGTCGCTGAGGCGCACAACCGAATCGGTTGGGTCGGTGATGGCCTGGGTCAATGTCGGCGCCTCGAACACGGCGCTGTAAGGTTCGACCACGGTGGTGGACGCATGGGTCACGCCCTCCGAACCGTAAAGTCCGCGCTCGACATTGTTGATCGTGGTGGGCGTAATCCCGGAATACGCGATGATTTCGCTTTCGATTTTTAAAATGCCGCAGCTCGGCAAATCATTGGTATTGGCCAGCGAAATCGTGTCATTGGAACCGCCGATGGCCGCGGTCAATTGTTTATTGGGATTGAACCGGGCTGAAGCCGAGGTAAACAGCGGCGCGGGGATCACGGTAACGTTTCTCGGAGAAGCCTTCAATTTATGAAGATTGCCGGTAAAAGGCTGCGTCGAAGCCAAAATATTAGGCTCCGAGATCAAATCCGTGGCCGGGTCATCAACGCCGTTGACATTTTGGGGATAGGAAGCCGCATCCAAGACAACGCCCACGGTCCGGGCCGCTTTAGTGGCCGGGTCCAGGGGCGCGGCATTATCCGAGATGTCATAGCTGATGAAATAAATGGCGGGGGACACGCTCAGGCGCTCGGCCGTGGTAAATCGAACCGGCGCTTCCAACTGCTGGCCGGCGGAGCCGAATGTTCCGGTGCCGATCATCACATCAACGGCCGCATCGAGCTGTCCAGGATTCCCGGCTGTGGTATTGTCGCGCCAAATTTTGACCATGGTCACTTCTTCGCTGAATACGCCGTTGGCCGAAGCCGTGCCCGTAGCCTTAACGATCAACCCGCGCCACAAGGCATCGGCTTTGTCCACCGAGATTTGGAGCACGCCCACCGGGTTGTTCAGGGTACCCTGCACCGGTTCGATGGTTAACGGCGTCCCCGTCGAAACAACGGTTATTTTGTCGGAGAACTCGCCAATCGTCGTCACATAAGAAACAGTTTTCCCGGCGCCGTCGGGCGGGGGCAATCCGATATTTAACGTGCCCATAAAATCCGGAGAAATCAATGAAAAGTAATTAGGGTCGCGCATTTCAGCGCCCAAGCGCGCTTGCGAATGCACATTGGCCAAATAATCCACGTCATAGACGATGAAATAATGCTTGTCAGCGGTGCCGATTTCCTCGCCGCCCAAGCCCTCGGTCACACCCTTAATCCTGACGCGGGCCTGGCCGGAAATGACCGTGCCCGTGGACCAGTTGGCGGGCGCGGTGGTGCCTTCCTGGGAGCGGGACACGCCGAAAAAGACATTATTGTTAAGGTCGACCCCTGTGTAAGTAACCACTTCCTTGGGACCGGTGCCCGTGTCGTCGCCGATGACCAGCCGGCCGGGCGCCTGCGGGAATATATCGTCCGATGGGAAAAAGCTCGTGATATTGTCCACGATAATCGAGGTATCCGCGGCAAACAGCGTGGTGCCGGCTATTTTGGCTTGCGGGAATTTATAAGTCTTGGCTGAATCCAGGATCAACTGGTCCGTGGTCGAGGAGAACAGCCCGTTATTGTCCTTGTCCCAGTAAATCTTGATTTTGGACACATCGTCGACTTTATTGGCCTTCAAACCGCCGATCGAAATCGCAGACCAACGGTCGATTTTCAAGCCCTGCCACACTGCGGTCCGCTGCTGGGTGCCGAACGTCAATTTCATCACCGGCACGTTCAAATCGCCTTGCGTGGCCGTCGACGGCACGACTTCCGTGGCGCCGCCGGGAATGACGTTGACGTCTCTGACGCGCAGCTCGTCCGTGGTGGGGACCGTAACCACCTCCGAGGACTCGATCGTGGCGTAAGGCGACATGCTGCCTTCCAAAGGCCGGATATCCGCAGGGCCGATGGTCAGGCCGTTGGAAAAATTGGGCAGGGCGGATTGATTGATCTCAAAAGAGATGAAGAAATAACGCGTATTCGTGTCGATCAAAGCGTTGGTTTGTTTATTGATGATATCCAAAATCGCTGAGCCGCCCGCAAAGGTGACGGGGCTTGAGAAACTGGTGATTTCCCGGTCGATGCCCTGGTCGAATTTTTTATTACCGGCTAACGGATTGCCCTGATTATCCTGGTCCAAGAACAGGCGCACGGAGGTGATGTGGGAATCCGCGCCGGAGCCGATTCTGGTAACCTTGATATTGTTGAGCAGCGCGGACAGTTCCTTGGTGAACATGCCGATTCTGACCATGCCCACTCTGGGCTCGCCTTGAGGCGCGGTCGAATGCCGGAGGGCGAAGGGATCGCCCGTGCCTTGATAAAAGCCCGCGATATTGTCGCTGGAATTGGTTTGGTCATAGGTGACGAAAATGACGGCCGGCGCGCGGTCGACCGTCGTGGTCGCGGTTCTGATGGTGAAATTATTGGCGGAAACGCCGGCCGCGGAATCCGTGGTTAAAATCACCGAGGACGGACTATCGATTTGAAGGCCCATGGTCACCGGCGTGACGGCCGTGGTGGAAATGCGCGCCGCCAAGAAAAATGTTTTGCCCACGGTGGTTAAATTGGCCGCGCTCGGCGCAATGATGTTGATATTGTTGAAGGTCCAAGCGCCTTCGGCGTCGGACCAAGTGCCTGAGGTGATGTAGGTATCCTCCGGGGTGCCGCCCAACGACGATTCCCCGCGGAAAATGCTGTTGCCGTCGTCGACGTAAAGCCCGAGCATGGTCACGTCCTGGGCCGAGATCGTGCCCACTTTCTTGACTTTAAGCGTTCGCCACACGGCGTTCAAGCTGGAACCGGCCGGCTGAACGGCCAGCGACATTCCCAGCATGGGAATCGGAAACGGCACGGATTCGATATTGCCGTCGCCTTGGAAAATTTTCGTGCGCCCCTGAATTTGGGAACCCAGGTAAGTCGAGTTCTGTTTGAATTCGTTGACCGTCTGGCTGTTGGGATCATCGGCCTCCGGCGTCCAGTCGGTGGGGACGACCACAATGCCCGCGGTAATCACATCCCCGGCTGACTTCGGCGCGGCGATATCGCGCAGCGCGTCGCTGGTGTAGCCGAAAATCTTATTGGGATCGGTGTCCGGCAAGGTAATGGTGGCGTAATCGCTGGCGAACACTTTCAAGTTCTCTTGAATATCATCCTTCACCTTCAACAAATTGTATTTGCCGCCGTCGCCGGGCACGAACGCGTAATAGGTGTTGTTGGAAGTGTTATCGACCAAGGTCACCGTGCTCGTGGTGCCGGAATGGGAAAACGTCACGCTTCCCGTGTAATATTGGCCGTTGGTGACGTCGCCCGCGGCGATATTGCCGAACACGTCGCGCACGCACAAACCGCAGTCGATGGAACCCGCCCCCTCCAAAAAGCCCCCCGGCGGGCCGACCTTCAACGGATTGGACAGGGTAAAGTTATGATGCAAAGTGAAGTGATGCGCCTTATTGGGCGTGATGTATTGATTCTGATCCGCGAACGGCAGTTGGGCATTGTCCCAACGGATGGCCCGGGTGCGCAATGTCGTGGTGCCGGACTGGGTGTCCCAGAGATAAACCGTGGCCTGGCTCTGGGCCGCGGGGATGACCACGGTTAAAATATTCTGCCCCACCCCGATTTGAGTCCAATCCGCGCTGTCTTGAACGGTTTTCGTGGGGTCAACCCCCGCGCGCAAATTCGACGAATTGGTCGAGAAGAAATCCACGTTGACCGCGCCCGTGCCCGAGGTGATATTGCCGAAGGCGTCTTTCAAAATCACGGTCACGGGCGCGGCAACGGAGGCGCGCGGGTCATCCGCGGGATTTCCGGGCGTCCCATTGTCGTTTAAGACCTGATATTGAGTCGTGGTGCCGGCCACCAAGCGCCTCGCCGGCGTCGTGTACACCAATTGAGTCGGCGGTCCGGGCGTCACGCTATAGGTTTGAACCGCGACCTGCCAACCCGAGCCCGCGGAATCCACGCTCAAGGTGGATACGCGCACGATTGTGTCATAGAGGTAGAGCGTCGTGCTCGATTGATTGGGCGCGATACGGGCCACGTCCGGGACGAATGTGTCCGGAACCGTCATCTGTTTGGGATTGGCGCCCGGCGTGGGCCAAGAAAAATAAACCGTTCCGGTGGAATTCGTCTTGGCGTCGATAATAATATCGCCGGCATTGGGATTCGGCGTGATGTTATTGTAAGCGTCGGTCAACCCCACGTCGAAACTCTGGCTGGTGGCGCCGGCTAACAACGTCCTGGTCGGATTCAATAAATTAATCTTCGTCGTGGGCGCCGAACGGATTTCCACGGATTGAGCGCCGGTGGTCCAGGTCGGCTGATCTGCGACGGAAACCCGAATTTCGGGCCGCGTCGTGGATGAGGCGCCGTAAGCAAACGACGCGTTGGTGTCCAAATAATAAAACGTGGCGTAATGTTCGGTGGCATTGAAGGTCAGCGTCGTCACGCTCTGGGCGAAGGCCGGGGCCTGAGCCGGAGGATACGATTCGCTGACCAAGGCCGAGGAACGCGAGAAGCTGTACGCATCCAGAGCGCCCGAAGGATTGCGCACGGAGGTCAGCTGAGCCACGACCGTATAAGTGGCGGGCGTTGGGTTTTCGAATGTGTCGCGCAACTCAACTTCGAGCACCTGAGCCGTATCCGTTTGAAAGTCCCTGGGCGTGCCGGCCTTGAGCGTGCGTTTGGCCGTGTCAAAAGCCAGCTTGGTGACGGGTTTGGGATTGACCACAAGCTGATGGCTCGCGGTTAAAATACCCGATTGCTTGGCCTCGATGGTCCAGAAGCCGCCGCGCCCGTCTTCGCCCGTCGGGGTGGCGCTCATTTTATCCCGGTAAATGAAATTGACCGTGGTTTGATAAAGAGGGATGGTGCGCGAGTTGATGAAATTATTATTGCCCTCGTCGCGGAAACCGTAATAATTGCCGGCCGGGTTGCCGGAGGTGGCTTTGGTGAAACCGTTGTTGGTGTGCACGGTGATTTCCGCGGCCGGGATATCCAGATTAACCGTGGTTATCCCGTTGGTCGTGGCATTGTCGAAATCATCACGGCGCTGCACCGTGTAATTGGCCGCCCCATCGACCTCGACGGCAGCCGAAGGCGTGGACGTAAAAATAAATTTGGTCGGGGTGCCGCCGATGGAAGAAAATTTACGGCTGATATTGGTTTCATTAGAAATATACGTGCTCAAATCGCTCGGCGCGGTCATGGTGCCCATCCATACGCGGGCCGCATCATTGACCTTGCGGTAGGAGAAATACCAAATGGGCGTAGAGACCCCGACTTGGCCCGTGGCATCCGTCACCGCGGTGGTCGACAGGCCCGCGTTCAAAAACGCGCCGCTTTGATCGAAGCGGATTTCGCCGCCGGTTGAACTCGTTTGGCTGGTGATCGCGACCAACTGGATGTAGATGGTCGTGCCCGCAAGAGTGGCGGCATTTAAGAACTGATCCACCATCTGACCCTTTAAATTGCCGCGCCCCAAGCTGCCCGGCGGACTGGTATTGTTGCCGGCGCCGATTTCAATGTCCAAGGTGTCCGGGGTATGCCCGTCGGGAGCCACGATCGTGGAGCCTGAAGCCGATTGCGTGGTCACCTGAACCGCGCTGGGCACCCCGGGGCTGACAGTGATGGCCGGCTGATTGGAATACGTGGCCAACTGGGTATGAACGGAGGAATCGCCTTGATCCTCGACTTTGACCCAGCGCGTCCCCGCTTTCTTCAACCGCACGAGATCGGCTACGTATTTTGAGCCGGCGTCCGAAGCCAAGAAGTTTAAATCGTCGCTGATTCCGGGCACGATTTCACCGCAGCAAGGAAATTCCGGATTCTGGATGGAATTGGTGAATGTCTCGGCCGTAATCGTGACCGTGCCCAGATAAATATTGGGGCCTGTGGAGGTTATGTTATGGAAACTGTCATGAGCCGTTATGCGCGCGGCCAAATTGGCGCCGGCGGTCATCGACGGGCTCCAAGCGGCCATGGCGCCGACTGTTCCGGTTGAGACGGGGTTGGTATCGGTATCAAAATGAAGGTGATGGATTTGACCCGAGTAAACTTTCCAAGCCGCGCTGACCGCCGAAGAAATGTTCACCGGCGTGACCGTCATCGTTGAACCGACCGTATAAGCCAGATCAGCCTTGCGCGGGGACATGGTAAAGAACGCCTGGCCGCCGGCCATCACCTGCGGCGTCAATGACTCCGTCAAATCAAGCGGATCATTCGGGGTTTCCAGCCTCACCGTCGGCTGGGAGCCGGCCTCGCGAACACGATTGTAATAGGCGTCCACCATATGGACGCGAACCTGAGTCGAAGCCCCGGCCGTAAAATTATTGGGCGCCCCTGTTTTTCCGGGCAATGAAGCCGCCTGACAAATGCCGCCCGTATCGCATTTTCCCTCCACCTCGAACTCGCCCGGCAGCAACACCATCAAACGCGCCGGGGCCGAAGACTCGACGAAAAAGTTGGTCGTTTGATTCGCTAGATTGGGCGTCAGGTTGCCGCCCGGGAAGGGCGCGCCGCCGGGATTATCCGCCACGCTGGCAAAAATCGTGTGATCGGCGCGCCGTGAAACCAAGGTTACGGTCACATTGCGCGTGCCGTCCGCGTTCAAGCTGATGGTGGCGGGCTGGACATCGTAAGGATCGGACGTTTCCAAATAAACGTCGGGGCAAGGCTCGCTACCCGGGCAAACCCAACCGCCGGCCGTATTATCCACGGTGTTGAAATATTGATCCACGGCGCGCGTTTTAACCGTAAAGGGTACGCCCGCAAACAGGCTGGGGCTGGCGAGCGTGGACGTGGAACCCACGATTTTGCCGCCCGCAGGATAATTGCCCCGGCCGGGATCCTCTGTTTCCCAAGGCATTAAAGCCTGCAAGCCCTGACGGGCGCCGGCATTAACCGTAAAATTAGAAGGATTGGTGCCGGACGCCAGCGAATCTGAGTTGAATCCTGGCAAAGTCGCCGGTGAAATCGCGGCTTCCAGGTACTGGGCCGTGGATTTTCTCAATTCCACGCTCGATACCGTGGCGAATCCCTGGCTGGCGTCAAGCGTTCCGGTGAACCCGGGGGAAGCGCCGTAAGGATCGTTCGGCGCCGTGACCGTGACCGGGTCGCCGTCCCTGACGCCTTTGACGATATTGAAGTTGACGTCCGTCAAATACACACGCACGCCAAACGACGCTCCTGCGGTTCTCGCGGGCGCGGCCCCGGAACGCGCGGTGGCGTAGTTTGTGGCGCCTTGATTCAAGGTTTGATTGGGGTAATGAATCAGGATGATCCGGTCCGCGGACCCGGCGTTGACGGTCAAGGAAGTAACTTTGACATAACTTTGAATCGGCGCAGGGCCGGTGTTCGCATCCTCGATGCCGGGGTTATTGTCCTCGTCCAAAATGCTGATCACGTGATCCGTGGCCGCGCGCTTCAAGTTCAACGCAAAATTCAGCGTCGTGGTCACGGTTTGGGTGGCGGGCTCCACGTCATTGGGATCGGAGGTTTGAATACGCACGCGGATGCCGTTGGAGTTTTCAACCAGATTCCAATAAGCGTCGGTCACGCGCGCCTCGACGTTAAAGGGAGTTCCGGCTGTTTTTGAGCCGGGATTGCCTGTTTTGCCGCTGGAGGAACCGGGGCCGGGCGTCTGCGCAAAATCCCTGGCTTCCAAACGGGAAGCCGGGCCGGGCTTAACCGTAAAATTCGACGAATAACAGTTTCCGGTGCAGGTTAAAGCCGGGGCGGAACCATCTAAATCTTCGGCCAAAACCCTGGCCGTGGTCAACAAGGAATCATCCGTGTTCCTGGCGCGCCTGGGGCAAATGCCGGAAACCGTCGCCGAGCCTCCCTGGACCGCAAAAGTGCCGGGATTGACGTCGAAGGCGTCATCCGGGGTGGTCATGGTGATGGTGGCGCCGCTGAACGCCGCAACCCAGTTGTAATAAGAATCGGTCACATAAAGACCGGCGGTATAACAATTGCCCACCGTGGAAATAAACACAGGAGCGGTGGCCGTGCTCTTGCCCACCGGAGCCGTCCCCTTACCGTTGGTTTGCGCCTCGTTAGGCAAAACCACGACCATGCTGGCCGGTTGATTGGCGATCACGGTAAAGGTCGAAGAATTGTGAGTGGCATAGCCGTTGGATGTGGATTCTTCTTCGGCGCGCAAATACTGACCCGTGGCCGCGGTGCGCAAAGACAAGGTGAATGTCGCCAACCCTTGAGTCAAACCCTGGGGATTGTTCGGCGAGGGTTCGCCGGCGCCCTCCTCGGTATCATAAGGATCGTTCGGGGAACGCAGACGCACAACAGCACCCGGATGAGATTTGACCCTGTTGTTGAAGATGTCGGTTAAATACACTTTGGTCTGAAAATCCCAATTGCCGTTGACATCGCCGCCGGTAACCGACGCCGTGGCGCTTTGGACGCCGTTTCCAACGGCGTCAAAATCCACGATTCCCGTCCGCCCGACGGTGCCGACGATAACCTGGCAAAGGCCGCTGATATCACATTTGCCCTGTTCAAGGCTTTCGCCGGGCAAAACGACCAAGAACTTCGCCGGCGTGCCGGGACCGACATAGACTTGAGTCGAAGCCGCGAGCAATTGCGTGGACACAGGCATGGTGTCGCGCGCCGTCAATGTCCACGTGGACTCGCTGATCATGGCCACCGTAAAACCCGTCGTGCCGGAAAGCAATTGAAGCGTGGATGGGTGAATGTCATAGGGATCGGCGGTTTCGACAAAAACCTGACGGGACTCGGCGTTGACCAAATTGAAAAAATTATCCACCGCGCGCACGATGACCGGGAACCCGCCGCCGGCCGTTTGAGTCGATACCGTACCCGAATAACCGGTCGGGCTGCCCTCATCAACAACGAGGTTGGGCGGCAACACTTGGAGTTTGACGGCCGATGACGGATCCACCTGGAAATAAGCCGAGGTGGTGGAGGGATTGCTCAAGGGATTGCCGTCCGCCTGCTCGTCAACCGAAAAACGCGCCCCGCCGCCGCCGGCCGTGCTTGTGGCCCGTTTTAAAATGAATTCGTAAGTGGTGGTGCCCGACTGGAGCGTGCGAGTCTGGAAATTTCCGCTTGAACCCAAACCGATGCCTTGGGCATAGGGGTCGTTGGGGGTCAAGCGTATGATGCTGGAGTCCACGCTGGCGATATTCCAGAAATCGTCGACCGCATTGACCACGACCTGGCTGGTGACGCCTGCGGTCCACGGCAGCGGCGAGCCGATTTTGCCGGTTGGACTATCCTCGTTCCACGTTTCACCGGGGAGCAGCACTTGAAGTTTCGTGGCGGCGCCGGCCGGCACCGAAATCGCCGGCGACGTGGCGATAAACAACACGTCCGTGATATCTCTGGCGGAAATTTTCCAGCCCGTGGACTTGGCCCGCTGGAACGTCCATTTGGTCGTCGTCGAACCGGTGAACGCGAAATTCTTGGGATCAGGGCCGTCCACCGGGTCTTGACTGGTCATCTCGAGATTAACCGCGTGGGTGGAGACTTTATTCCAATATTCATCAACCACGCGAACCGCCACATCAAACTCCACGCCCGCATTCTTGGTGGCGATGACATTCGGCGGCGAGCCCGGAGGATTCTGCGACTTGCCGCCCGCGGAAAGCCCGTTGCCTCCGCCGGAAAGCCCTGAATCGTAAGGAGGTTTGCCGGGCAAAATTGTCTCGTTTGAAGGAACAAGAATTTGGAGCTTGGCCGCGGATTTAAAAGCGACGCTCACCGAAGAGGACTCCACCTGAGTCAAGGCATTGGACGTGGACAAAACGACGACGCGCGAATCCTTGAATCCGCCTGTGGTCGTGGATTCCCCGACCCGGAAGGAGAGATCGAAATTGGTGGTGCCGGAAATAAGCTCGCGATTAACGGCCGTGGCCGTGGCAAAGGCGTCATCATAGGCCCACCCGGCCGGGTTAAAATCGATTTGGATGAAAGCCGACGTGGCGGCGTCGACGTTATAGGAATTATCCACCCCGTAAGCCGTGATCGTGTAGGTCGAGCCGGCCCTGAGTTGATCAGGCGGGTTGGAGGAATTTTTGCCGCCGGTGGCCACATTGCCCTCGTCTAAAACTTCGCCCGGCATCAGCACCATCAAGCGCGTCGCCGGCGCGCCGCTGACCGGCACGGCGGTAGAAATACCGTTGGCATAAAATGTGCCGCCGGAGGTCGATGCCGTGATCAACCAGCCGTCGGGCGAGGCCGCGGGCACGCCGTCGGATTTCCTGTTGCCCGTGCGAAGAACGGCATTGGAAAACGTGGCTGTGCCCGTGGTGGTCGCCAAGGGCGACAATGCCGCCATCTCGTCATGAGGATCGTTTGAAACGATTTTGATCGTAGCCGGAGCGTTGATTTTTCTGTTGTTGAATTGGTCGACGACTTTGACCGTCAAATTAAACGTGGCTCCGGCGATTTGCGTCGAGGCGCTCTGAATGAATCCGGACGTGGTTCCCGGTTCATGGACAACGCCCGGCGGCAGAACCAGAAGCTTCACCGGCGATCCGGCGCCGACGTTGATATTGCCCGAAACATAGGCCGTCATATCCGAGGCCGAAGCCGTGGCCGAGCGGATGGTCCAGGGGCCGCGCGGCGCATCCGGGTCATCCGTAGCCGACTGGAAAATCACGTCGAAGGTGGTGGTACCGCCGGAAAGATTGACGGTTGCGGGATGAACGTCATAGGGATCGGTTGTTTCCACGAAAACCGCGGTATCCGTGGATTTCGGGTTATAGAAACGGTCCACGGCGCGCACCGTCACCTGATAGATCGAAGCCGCGTTGGGGCTTTGCGGCGGATTTGCTTTGCCGCCGCCCGATTCATTGCCGGGGTCGTAATTTTCTCCGGGCATCACCACCAGCAGCCTTGCGGTGGTCGTGGCATTGGACACGACCGGGTTGACCGTGGACGAAGAAACCGTCGTCAGCGCGCTGCCGGACGCGGTCGAGGCGTAAATCTTCCATCCAACGGCATCGGCCTTTCGAAAATAGAAATTGTTGAACAGGCCTTCACCCGTGGATAAAACCTGATTGCCCGGAATAATGGCATAGGGATCATCCGCGGACAATTGCACCGTGGGCGCGGGCGATGGGCTGGGCACACGGTTGAAGAATTGGTCGACAAGCCGAACCGTGACGGTGAAAGAAGAACCGACCGTTTGCGGATCCTGCGGGCCTGTTTTGCCGCCTGAACCCACATCACCGGGAACAAAGGATTCCCCGGGCACCCGGGCCAATAACGCCACCGGCGCCGAAGAATTGACCGGGATATGACTGGAGGAACCGTAGGTGATGCTGTAAGTCACGCAATCAGCCTGATTAGCGCAACGGGCAATGGCCCGGTTTGGACTCGGCGCGGTTTCAGTCGAGGTTTTCGGGGTGATATTAAATACGCTTAAGCCTTGGGAGAGGGTTTGGGGTCCGTAAGAAGCGGTGTCATAGAGATCATCCGTAATCACCGTGACGCTGGCATTGGTCGATACCCTATTGTAATAGCGGTCCGTGGCCCTCACCTCGATCGGGAACGTGTTGCCGGCGACCCGGGTCGACGGATTCCCTGTTTTTCCGCCGGTTCCGTCAAAAGGCGTTTTGGCGGCTTGATAGGTTTCCCCGGGCAGAACAACATGGAATCTGAAAAAGTCCGAGGCATTGACGGTCAACACCGGGGTCGTTCCGCCCACAAAATCATAGCCGCCCACGTTGTCGACGGACAATCGCACCGTGTCCGTCGCAAAATAAAGAGTGAAGTCCTGAACGCCCAAGCCGTTGGTCAACGCGATATTGGCCGGATCGGATTCCTGAGCCGCGCCCGCGCCTTCCAAAACCTCGAAACGAACGGTCGGCGCCGAATTAGCCCCGGACGTCAAGGTGTTGTAGCTGGGGTCCACGGCGCGGATCGTCGCCTGGAATTGCGTGCCCGCGCGCTGCGCGCCCGGGGAACCGACCAAACCCACGCCTTCGGTGAATGTTTGCGGCGTGATTTGCATCAGAAGGCTGCAGGAACCGGTTACGCAATTTAAATCAGGATCCACGGCCAACTTGGGCGATGTGTTGGTGACGCAAGTCGGGCAAGTGGTTCCCGATTCTTTTTGCGCGCTTAGCGTCCAACCTCCGGATGGCGGGGTCCCGGAAGAAGTCATAAAATTCCAATGGAACGACGAGGGGTTGGTATTTGAATCAAAAGTGCTTTGGCCGTTGGTGATTTTAATGCTTGCGCCTACTTTGGGATCATCCGAGGTGTCGTTAGGATCAGTGGAGGTAATGCGCAGCATCAAATCCCCCGCATCCGCGGCCTTGGGATTGAAGAAAGTATCGGTCAGCCGGACTTTATAACGGACGTCCTTACTGGTGATGAAATTCTGGTCCCCATCGCCGTTGCCGGTGGTGCAGCCGTCCGTGCCGTCGTCCGGGATGCCGTTTTCATCGGGGGCACCCACCTTGCCCGCGCCCGAACCCGGCGCCAAACATTCGCCCGGCAGCAACAGCACGAGTTTTTTGGGCGTTGATTCGGGATTGATCGAGACGTCTCCCGAACGATACCCCGCGATGTCGCCGCCCGTATGGCTCGGCGTCACGAAGCGCCCGGAATCCGCGACTTTGAAAATGACGTTATACATGGTTGCGCCGTTTTCCAGCGCTTGAACGGGAAAATCTTCAATTACTTCATTGACCACGGAGGGCGCATCGCTGGGAGTCAAATCAACGGATGGGTTGGTTGAAACGATGTTGTAATAACTGTCCGTGGCCAACACTTCGATTTGATAAGAAACGCCGGCGAATTTGGCACCGATGGTGTCCGCCTGGTTCTTGCCGCAGCGATTCACATTAAAAAGACAATTAAAGCCGTTCGCTCCCAAGGGGTTCGACGGGTCATCGGGTTGTCCGGGCTTGTGCCCCTGCTCAGCAAAACGGGCGATCAATTTAGCGAAGGCCGCGGCCCCGACCGTAAACGGCGAGCTTTCCGGATCGCTGCTGTAAGCGCCGGGCAGCGGCACCAAGGTCGAGGGATCGACCAAGGTAGCCTTTAATTCGGCGCCGGACCTGGCGTTGAAAATAATGGGGCCGTCCACGTCCGGATTCCAAACCGCCTGGCCCGAAGCGATCGCTTTGGTGGCTGCGGCCACGTCAAAATCCGTGCCGTCCGCAGATTCCACCAGAACGGCTGATGTGCTCACATTAACTTTGTTGAAATCATTGTCGACCACATACACTTTAAGCCCCATGCGCGTGCCGGCGGTCACCGCCGGCGGGGTTCCGGAAACACCTGAGCCTTGTTCTAATTTTTCGCCGCAGCCGGAGCCGCAATCCATGACAATGTGCAGCTTGGTCGCGTTGCCCGGATCGACGAGCACGCCGGCGGCCGCCGCCGTGCTCAATTGCGGATTGATGCCGCTGATGTCCTGGGCCTCAATTTTCAACGAGGTCGTGGACTGCTTGGGCGTCACCGTGATATCCAAGGAAGCGGGCACGCCGCGGCTGCCTAAAGGAATGGACGACCAGGAAGAGCCGTCGTTCTCCGTGTCGTGCGGATCAGTGGTGATAATTCTGATATTGCGGCTGTCTTCTTCGCCCGGATAATTCCTTCGGTTGAAAAATTCATCCGTGCCGTTGATCCTGACCGTGAATCCACCGCCCGCCGTCTTATTGCCGCCGGCATTAACGTCACAGCCCGGCTCAAAACCCGTGCCCGTGCCCGGCCGTTCCAATTGATCGATGGTACCGGCCGATGGGCAGCTCACCGTGCCCGGCCGAACGACGACTTGAAGCCTATTGGCGGCGCCGGGTTTGGCGGCGGGGCGACGGATATCCTGGACGCAAGCCACGCCGGCGCAGCTTGTGCCGATTTCCGAGGCGGTTACGGTTCTTGACGAACCCATGGAGCCGCCTCCCTGCCAACCGGAAGCCAGGAAACGGATGGAAAAACTGTTAGTTCCGTTGACCAAGGCTTTATTGGCGAATTCGCCATTATCATCGTCTTCCGAGGTATTGGCTCCGGCGAACTCCACATTAACCGTGGGGTTGCATGAGGTCACGCGGTTGAAGAAACGGTCCACGCAATTGATGGTTGCTTGAACGGTTGTGCCTGCGGTCATGAGAGAGGGGCTATTGTCTTTGCCGCCGGTGCTCGGATTTTCATCATAAGGCGGCTTGCCGGGCTTGACCGTTTCTCCGGGCATTAAAATTTGAAGCTTTTTGGCGGCCGCAGGATTGACCGTGACATAGGTCGAGCCCGTGATGCTGAAATCATAATCCTGGTAACCGGCGGCCCCATCCGTCACCGTCAAATACTGCGTTGAAGCGATAAACAAGGTCACATCGTAGGTCGTCGTCCCGTTGGTAAGCGTATTGGTCGCAGGCTCGGTGTCATAGATATCATCCCTCGTCTCAATCCAAACGCTCGGGTAAGAGCCCAAGTCCGCCGGATCATAAGGGTTGAAAAACTCATCAGCCGCGAAAACCGTGACCGTTCGCGTGGAACCCGCGGTCCAGGCCGTGGGCGCATCGCTTGTTTTGCCTGAATTGCTCCCCGGGCTTGGATTCTCACCGGGCATCAGCATTAAAATCTTCTTTGTCGCGCTGCTGGGATTAGCCCTGACCGTTATGCCGGGCGTCGTGTTATAAGCCCCCGCCGTGCCTGCGCCGGTAGCGGAAACAGTGCGCGCCGCAGGCGGCGGACTGGGCTGCGAGACTGAACCGCCCTTGCTTTCCAATGTGATGGAATAAGTCCGGTCGCCGTTGGTAATCGTGGTATTGCCGGTATCCGTATCATTGGGATCAGAACTCGTCAAATTAACCACGGGCTCGGAGGAAGCTTTGTTGAAAAAAGCGTCCGTAGCGATCACTCGGACATTAAATCCCACCCCGGCTGTTTTGGCGGAGACTGATTCCGTGCGGCCGTTAGCCGTCGTACACTTGGTGTTGACCGTAACGCAACCCGGACGGTATGTCATGTCCGGAACAACAAGGACCAAAATCTTGTTGGCCGTACCCGAGGTGACCATAATGGGCAGGTCACTCTCAAAGGCGCCGGCGTCTGAGTTAATGGTGGAGGTCTGCGTGTCCTCAACGCGGATATTGCGTGTGCCGGCCATCGTCAATCGCAAACCCGTAATGCCCGATTTAACGCCGTTGTCGCTGGCGTCAAAAGTAACATTGGCCGGCAAATCCCCGCCTGAGACCTCCGGGCTGTTGGGGTCATTAGTTTCAAAACGAATTTGTCCGGTATAAGCCGCGGCGATCGCGTGTAACGAGTCATGGGCGCGCACTTCAACAGTCTGCGCTGTTCCGGCCGTATAAGGGCCCGTGTCGGTTTTGATCACAAAGTGATCCGCGTTGGCGGCCACGCGCATGCGCAAGCCCGTGGAAGCCGGGGTTTCCTGGTTAACGGCCCTGTCCGTGGCGCGGGTTTTCAAGCGATACCATTTGCCGCGCACCCAGCAGGTGTTGTTTAAGCGTTCCGTGTCATTGTCGCAAACCGTACCGGAGAACGTCCACTCCTGGGTGCCGCTGTTGTAAGTCGTCACCTGATTCCACTTTTCACCGCCCCCGGTCAGCGTCCAAGTGGTGGCGGCTTGATCCCAATAATAATCCCCGGCGTCCGCAGTGCCGTTGTCATCCTCATCTCTTAAAATCAAAACTTCAATGGCTGCGGCGCCAGTCAAGCCCGAGGCGTTGGTCGCGCCGCCGTCGGGATCAGGCGTGGGTTCGGGATCGCTGGCTTGGCCGGCCATGACGAAATTGTCGAATTTCGTCAAATCCGGATTGTCCGGATCGGTTAGGCTGGTCGTGGGTTTGGTGTCGTCCACCAAAAACCCGGCGACGGAAACGGTGTTCGTGCTCTGGGCGTTATTGGCCCGGTCGCGGGCGATGACCCTGATATTGTAGTGATACCCGTTTTTGAATTTCTGGTCAGGATTTAGAATCGTGTAGCTCCACTCGAGGTTGTTCCCGAAATACGTGTACGTATCCACGCCCACTAAAACCTGGCTAGCCGAGGTAAAGGTCGAACCGCTGAACCAATTATTCGACTCCGTTTCCAAAATCGAAAATTGCACGCCCCAGGTCGTGGGGTTGGGTCCGGCAGGATCGGTTTCATCCACGCCGGCCGTGGCGTCGGAAGCCGTGCCCTTGATCGAGCCCAAATTCGCCGCTTTCCAGTAACTTGCGGCCAGCGGCCTGGTGGACGCCGAGGTCGGCAGCGCGGCGTCGAAAATAAACGTCCTGGTGGCGAAAACGTTCTCATAATTGGCCGGTGTGGCCGTGTCGCGGGCTTTGATATTGATCTTATACGTGTTGCCGCTGGTCCAAGCCGTATTATTGCTGATCGTGGCATGGCCGTATTGCCAGGCGTAACTTGAGGTGAAGACCGCGACGGAACTCACCGGCACGTCGATGAATCCGCCGCCGGGGCAGCCTCCCGACCAGCCGCCCAAACCGTCGAAACAGGAATTCGCCGTCAAATCAAAAATGCGAATTTTAAAGAAATCGCCCTCGGTAGTCGCCAAGCCGTTGGCTTCGGTGCCCGTGCCGCGCAAAATCGTATAGGAAGCCACGGTGGAGCCTTCCACGACGTTGGTCGTCACGGACACCGGCGGCGTGGTGTCGAAACGGAACGTGGTGGTGGTATAAGTTGCCGAATAATTGCCGGCATCGTCGCGCGCCCGGGCGTTGATTTCCCAAGCATTGTTGCTTAACTCCGCCCAAGCCGGCAAATACCCCGTGGACCAATTCAACAAAGCGCCTGAGTTGATGGTACCGCTGGCTACATGCCAGGTATTTGGCCCGCCGGTGAAATCGCCGCCCGAGACCCAATAATTGGCGCCGGGACGTTTGATGCGGTATTGCACCTGGCTGATATTTTTCGTGTCCTGGGCCGTGCCGCCGATTTCAGGGATCGAGCTGTAAACTTTTTCCGAGGCCGACGTCGGCGTCGTGATATTGATGTTCGGGCCGGCGGCATCCCAGGTGAAGGTGATGGGGTTGGCCAATGCCGTCTGCGTGTTGCGCGCCACGTCAAAACCGCGGGCATAAACCGTGTACACGCCGCCCTGATACAGCTTGTTGGCGGGCGGCAAATTGCTGGATTTTGTCCAATCCGTGCCGTTCCATGTTGCCGGCAGCCAATCCTGCTCCTGAGCAGGAGCGGCATGAGACGCTGACCAGGTATTGTCCGTTTGCCACCATTTATCCGCAATGCCGTTCTCATCCGGCCCGAAAATCGCGATTTGCGCGCCGCCGCCGCCCGCGATGCCGGACTCAAACGGCCCAAAATCGGAGGCCGTGCCCGTGATTTGCGTCAACGTGGACAAGAAAGACCCGCTGACCGGCGAGCGCACGGTGGAGGTCGGGGCCGTGATATCGTAGGTCATCAAGATGAACGACGTTTGATTCCGTTTGCCCTCTTGATCGATGACTCGGGCTTTGACTTCGTACTTATAATGATCCTGCAAAGCCACCATGGGATAAGTCCATGTATAGTTGGGAGCGCTGCCTGAAAGCGTGGCCGGGTACCACGCGGACAGCGGGCAGCCTTCCACGCCCATGCCGTCGTCGGCGACGCTCGCCACGTTGAACGTGGAAGCGCCGACGCTCCAGCAATATTTCCCGGGGTTGACATCCACGTGTTCACGAATGGAAATGGAGGCGGTAACGACCTGAAATGCATCCGAAGCTGTTCCCGAAATATTGGCGATGACCCCTGATTTATACTTGCCGTCATTAACAGGCAGCGTCACCCCCACGCCCGGCACTCCGGAAACGTCATAGGTGAAATCCCTGGTGATAATCGAAGCCGTATTTCCCGCTACATCTTTCACCCGTATTTTGACCCGGTACGATTGCCCGCTGGTCCAGGTCGGTGTCGAGGTGAATGTCCAATCCACGCGGCAAGTCGGGCAACCCGCTTCCGCCGAGGTCGAAGCCGCAATCCAGCAGCCGCCCACATCATCCGGATCGCAGTTGCCGTCGGTCACATCGAAAGCGCCGGCGCCGTTCCACCAACCGTCAGGTCCCGTAGCCGGATTCCTGATCGCCACCTCCACGCTGTACACCTTTGAACGGCGGGCATTATTGCCGTCGGAGGCCGTGCCGGTGATGTTCCCGGGGAATGTTCCAGCGTCCTCGAAGGTTGAATTGGGTTCGGCCAAATCGGCCGTAGGCAAAGAAGAATCGTAGGTGAAATAACGCGTGGTTTGTTGGGCCAAATTGGCATTAGGCGCGGTTTTATCCTGGGCCCGAACATGCAGGTCATAACGGAAATTGTCGCACCAATCCCCGCCGCAGGAGGTGGCTTTGCCGAAAGACCAATTGACGGAACCCGCGTTCCAGCCTGAAGAGGAAATCCAGGTTGACGCGCAATCGCCCGATGTCTGGGTCCAGCTCGATCCGGTCCAACAGAAACTGTCCTCGGAACGCTGGATGCGCAATTGTACTTCACCGACTTTGGCATAGGCGTGTGACGGTTGTTCGTTGGCCGTGCCTAAAATATTGTTCAAGAAGACGGCGGGCGAATAATATTTATTGTCTTGATCAGGCGTTGCCACCGCAGACGCAGGTGCCTGAGTGTCGTAAATCCATCGGGATTGATAAGCCGTGTTTTCCGTGTTGCCGGCCATGTCCTTGGCGCGCACGTCGATGGTCACGGTAGTTCCGGGAACGCCCCAGGCGCCGGGCAAATTGGTATAGCCCCAGGTGGAGGAAAGAACGCCGGTTGACGCGGCTTGCTGGAATACCTCGGAGCTGGTGGCGATCCATTGCGAGCCGGTCCAATAAGAGGATGGTCCGGTTCCGGTCATGGTGCTGATGCGCAGGACGGCCTCAAAAACTCCTGAAAAATCATCCGTGATGGTGCCGGAGGTTAAGGTCAAGGCATTGCGTTGGCTACCGTTCGCCGGGAAACCGACGGTGGCCGTCCCCGAAGCATTGTCAATGTAGAAAATACCCGAGGAAACGCCGACGCCGAAAACAGCCTGGACATTGCCCGGCGCAGGCAAAGTATTGTCGATGGCGCGCGTCTGAAAAAGGTAGCGCACGCCGGTCGGCGCATCAGCGCCCGTAGGCACC
This sequence comes from Elusimicrobiota bacterium, assembly GCA_016180815.1. Classification (NCBI taxonomy): domain Bacteria; kingdom Pseudomonadati; phylum Elusimicrobiota; species Elusimicrobiota bacterium. Next base: position 915 of record JACPAN010000020.1, on the reverse strand, counting down.
GAGGCATAGCTCCAGGTGCCTGAAGAACCGCCCACGAAGCTGGCGCTTCTCCACAGAGGATGGCAACCGGGTGTCGAATCCCAAGCCGCGTTGTTCCAGCAATTTAAGTTATCCTGGCGCTGGATCGCGACTTGAACGTTGGTCGAATAAATAATCCCGGCATCCGTCGAGGCCAAACCGTCCGAAGCCGTGCCTTGAAGGGACGGGAAATAGCGCCAGCCGGAACCGGCGGTCGGCTGAGTCAGTTCGGCGGTCGGCGACGACCGGTCCATGGTGAAAATGGGACCCGCGTTAAAGGCTTCCTGATTGCCGGCGCGGTCGATGGCCCGGACGCTGACGCGGTATTTTCTGGCGGAATCCCAATTGGGCACGGAGGAATACGACCAGGAACCCGATATGGCCGGGGTAAAGTTGACCGCAACCCAAGAGGAGGAGCCCAGAAAACTCGACCCCCCCCAAAAGGTATCCCCCCCGTCTTCAATCAAATTGGCGCCGAAATCTCGGATTTCGATTTCCACTAAATCAACGAAGGAAACATTGCCGGTATCCGCGAACGTGCCGTTGATGGAATCCGCAAATCGATAAAAGCTGCCGCTTGAAATCGAAGTCACCAGAGAAGTAGGGGGGTTATTGTCGAAGGTAAACGACAAGGAGGACACCCCCACCGCGAAGTCCGCCGCCTGTTGGAAGTTATTGGCATTATCCGAAGACCGCGCGATGATGTAGTAGCGGAATCCCGTCTCCCAATTGACGCCCGCAACCGTCCAATTGTCCACCGAGGAGCCCGCCGGGAAGTAATTGGGACAAGCCGCCGTAAAATTCGACGCCGACGGGTTGTAGCACAACGAGCCGGTCAACGCCGAATTCTTCCCGATCGACACCGTCACCGTGGCCACGCCCACGCCCGAGTCATTG
>JACPAN010000019.1 GCA_016180815.1 Elusimicrobiota bacterium | reverse complement strand
ATTTAAGATTTAGGAATTATGATTTAAGAATTAAATTAACCGATTCTTCCGGAAATGTTTATTATTCTCCGTTTGTAAAATTCAGTCGTGAGCACGGCTGTGACCCGGTAACTCTTAATTTTTCCGGAGGGCAATTTACTTGGGGCCCGGATAGTTCTATTGCTCCTCCTTCCATCACTACCCAAACGTTGCCCGGAGGAAGCATCGGAACCGGGATTTCTTATACTGCAACCCTAAACGCAAGCGGAGGAGTTACTCCCTATAATTGGAGCATAGTTTCAGGCAGTCTTCCGGATAGTTTGAGTTTAAATTCCGGAACTGGCTTGATTTCCGGAATTCCTTTATCTGCCGGCGCTTCTCGAGGAAGGGGTTGCGCCGATGAATCCGGCGGATGAACCGGAGATCCCCTGTCTTTGGATATTTTTATCTTTCCCGCATCAATAGATTTTTTTGTCAACAATCCGGTTTCAAATTTCTTGATTTCAAAAAATTTAATCGGGACATCGTCAACCATTCGCGTATCGACGATCGCATAATAAAGCCTCAAGGAATCCGAACTCCAAGCAAGACCCGAACACGGCCCCTTATCGTCGATTAAATTCATTTTTCCGGTTGCCGAATCAACAATAGCCAATGATTCATTTTCCATGACTACAGCCAGCTTTTTTCCGTCCGGAGAAAAAACGAATTCCAATAGCGGCGAAGGAATAGGGACATTTATACTTTTTTTCCCATCAACACCAAGCAATCTTAGAACCTCGGGATCAGTCGTCACCGCAATAACCGATTCGTCCGGACTCAACAAAAAAGGATGTTCATGAACCATCGGGCCGCTCCAAACTATCTCTGACGCAAAAATAGCGGCAAAAAACCAACTCGCGATAAAAACGTCTCTGGAATTTACAATTTGCATAAATATCACTCTCCCTTTTTTATTTTTTAGCCATTAAATCATCTCTAAGCAATCCTTTGGAAAGGCCTGCCGATTGAAGCGGGGCCTCCGGCGCCGCCGGTCCCACCATATTTTTTTCTTCCTCTTTTTGTCTTTTCTCATGAGATTTTTTGTCTTCTTCGCGTGCTATTTTCCACCCATGCCTGGCAAAAGTGCCCTCGTTGACGGTGCCATCCGAGTTCAAGAGTCCGTTGGAAATGAATATTCTCTTGAGCCCGTTGGAATGCTTGTCGTACCACTCCTGAGTTGTCTCGTCGTAGACCCCTTCCTCATGGGGCTGATTGCCATGATAGGGAACATAATCGAGAACCTCTTGAATGGGATTCCACTCTTCATAAGCTCTTCTCTTGCCCAAGACAATAAAATCAAATTCATACGTTCCCCTGCCGCCCATCAACTCCGCCACTTCAAAACCCTCAATAGAACTTTTTGTCACCGCAAGCCCCCTGGAATCAGCCGAACGGGGCGTCACCTGAACGGTAACGTCGTAGTCGGGAGAAGAGGCCAGGATAAAGTGCTCGGGCAGCTTAACCGTCCCTTTGCCATTGAGAACCTCGGCGCGTCCGCGCCAGTACGTCGCGTTCTCGCCTCCTTCCAGGGTCGCATAGACAATGGATTTCGTCGGATCTTTGGGATGAGGATTGGCCCAGCTTTTAGTTCCGATTGCATTGTAAAGTCCATAGTTTGTTGTAGCGCCTGATCCAACGGCATAGATTCCATAATGGGTCGTCCCTCCTGCTCCGTCGGCATAGGCATAAACTCCGACTCCTGTCCCTGAATTATCATTATTATCCAGCCAAGAAGCCCCGGCCTCGGTTGTTGCGGTGTAAACGTGAAGCGGATAAGAAGCGTTTGTGGTTCCGATGCCCACAAAACCACCGCTTTCAATCCTCATTTGTTCCGTAACAGAGCCGCCATTCACACGCGTGGTAAATATCAAAGCCGTAGAGTAGTCGCCGCTGGTCGCGTTCTCCTTGTAAGCCGAGATAGAGGCTCCGGAATAAACATTCGCTCCTCCGTCATATCCCATCTCAATGCCTCCGCCGATACCCGCGGCCAGCGCGCTGTTATCATACAGTGTAATCAAAGCGCGGGAAGGGCTTTGAACGCGAGGAAGCTTCCTGATAAACAGGGGGGAGGCTGTGTTCGTCGTGCCGATACCCACGTTGCCGCTCGGCGTATTGATAAATATGCCATTGGTGCCTGTATTCCAATCAGCTATGGCATAGGTATCCGGATTCAATCTCTCCCAAATGCCAAGATCGTTGGCCCCGGGAGTGCCCGCCGTTCCCAATACGCGAATGGCGCCCGCAGGGCTGTCAAAGTACGCCGCTCCGCCGGCGACATGAAACTTCTCCTGAGGATCCGTCGTGCCGATGCCCACGTTGCCGCCGGTAATATCCAACTCATAAGCATTTTCAAGAACCATATCGATACGTTTGGGACTGGTGGTCGTACCCCAGCCCATATACATGGCCCTGATGCCGCCGATTGATTCGCGCCATTCAATATAGGGAAGTTTGCTTGCGGAATTCGCGTCAGCCAAGGTCAAGGCGTCGGTGGAGAATCTAAAATTGCTTGCGCTGGCGCCCGTGTAAACCTCCAACACATCAGCAGGGCTCGTTGTTCCGATGCCGACGTTTGCGCCGTTTTCATAAACACGAGTATGGGGATCAAGTCCGCAAACCAGATAGGGATCGGAGCCGAAACGTATCAACACATAGCCGTCGCCGGCATTCCATCCGTTGGAATATAGTTCGTTGCCGCCTGTTTGATTGGGGAAGATAGCCAAGTTATTGCCACCTATTCCCCACTCGCTGCACCAGCCATAAGTGGAGCTTCCATCGCAACTAGAGCCGAAGTAATTGGTATATCCGACAGAACTCTCGATCCAATCACCAAAGGCATTATTGCGATACCATTTTCTCCAGGTACCGCTGGTAGGCGTACTTCCTGCTCCCGGCGTGTTAGCGATGTACTGATCACGATACCAATCACCGCGCTCGGAGCACCAAGATCCCAGCGTGGTATCAGCGGAAACTACGACTTTCATCAAAACATAAGACGTCGTCCCAAGCTGAAAAGAATTCAAAAAGTCGTCAAAGGCGGTATCGGGAATATTGTCAAGATTGTTGTCCCTATAATAAAACTCGTAAACCCCTTTTTCTCCGGTTTCGCCCCCCGTGCCTTGCCAACTGTAGGTATCGGTGCTGTTCTTGACGCATTGCTGATAAACATCCGCAACGCCTGTGCCTCCGGCCACATATCTCATCGTGCCCCGGGTCGTTGAAGAGCAGGAATCCGAGGTTGTGCCCATTTGAATGGCGCCCTCCACGTCCAACTTTTCCGCCGGATTCTGCGTGCCGATGCCGACGTTGCCGCCGGAAAGAATCGTCATCTTGCCGGCAGCACCGGCCGTTACAAAGTCTATTTGAGTCGCATCCTCTGTGCCGATACGTGATCGACTTGAAGACGGGCAGCGGGGCTCGCGGTGCCGATGCCGACCTTGCCTGTATGGAAATCCCCGTAAATCAACGGGCTGCCGTAATTTTTATTGGCGATATAAAGCGTGTTCGAAGAGGTTGTCAGATTGTAACCGGCCTGATAACCGATAAGCACATTGCCCGTGCCCATAGTCAGACTGTACCCTGCGTCGCGCCCAAGGGTGGTGTTGTAATTGCCCGTTGTGTTGTTCCTGCCCGCCTCGTAGCCGATAAACGTGTTCGAGCCTCCTCCTGTATTTAAAACGCCGCTTTGATAACCCAAAAACGTATTTTGCCCGGTGGTGGTGTTTAACCCTGCGCCCCGGCCGACGAAAGTATTGCCGTCGGCTGTTTGCTGGGAATTGCCGGCTAAATAGCCTACGATGGTGTTGCCGTTTCCGGTGGTATTGGCGCCGGCGGCGGAGTAACCCACAAAAACATTTTCGTTGCCGGAATTGTTTTGATCTCCCGCCGCCCAGCCGACCATGACATTGCCGGTGGCCGTGTTGGCGTCGCCGGCGCTGTAACCAACAAAAACATTGGAGCCGCCCGTGGAATTGCTATACCCGGCCCGGCGGCCAAGGAAGACGTTTTGTGTGCCTGAACCGTTTGTTGCTCCCGACAGGTGCCCGACGAACGTATTGTCGGCTCCATTATTTGTGCTGCCTGCCATATATCCGACAAATGTGCCTTGAGATGCGCTGGAGTTCGTTTGTCCGGCTTGATAACCGAGAAAAACATTCTCCTGGCCCGCTGTGTTTGAATCGCCGGAATAAGCGCCGACGAAAGTATTCCGGGAAGCGGTATTAATATAACCGGACTCAAAACCGACAAACGTGTTGTGATTGCCCGACACGTCGCCATAACCCGCCTCAACGCCGAGGTAGGTATTGCCCTGGCCATTTTTGTGGTTGTAGCCCGAAAGCCCGCCGATAAACGTATTGCTTAATCCCGTCGTGTTCGACGTGCCCGCCCGATAGCCCATGAAAGTCAAATAGGTGCCCGTCGCTGTAGACGTTCCGGCCTGAACACCCACAAATGCCTTGGTATCAGAAGAGGCCAGCACTCGAAAGCCTTGCTGGTAGTAGCCATTCGCATCATAAACGTCGAGCCTGCCGACGGGATTCTCCGTGCCGATGCCGACGTTGCCGCCGCTGAGGATCGTCATTCTCCAAGCGTTGCTGGTGCCGAGTTGAAGCTTGCCTGCTTCATAGTTCATGAGATAGGTATCCAAGTTTACTGCGCCGACCGCAGAACCGTCCGTAGCTCCGGCGCCGGTTGTCGAATTCGTAAATTTTGTTTTGGAATTCACTCCCGCATCGTGAATATGCAACTTCTCTTGAGGAACCCCTGTTCCGATGCCGATGCTGGTTGCGTTGTCATAAATCGTGCCCGTCACCAGGGCGGAGCCGTCCCAGCGGGGAACATAGCTGGTCGTGATCGCGCCCACCTGGGGGTCGGTTTCATAGGTGCCGATATTGCCGGTGTGAATGAGGGTTCGGGCGGCCGTGCCGTCATGCCACTTCAAATCGGTGGCGTTGCGGCGCAAGCGGTAAGCGTTAGGATCGGCGCCGGCGTTTTGAAATTCAAGCTCATCCAAGTCCAAAACATCGCCATTGTTTCCGTCCATAATAATGCTCCCCGGCATCTGGATATTGCCCGCCGAGGTGATCGTGGTTTGGGTAACGCCCGAAGCCACGACCAAATTGCCGCCTTCCACGTGAAGTGTGACAATAGGGGTGACTGTCCCGATGCCGACGTTGCCGTTGGTGTCAATGGTCATCCGGATACTGCTGTTTAAGGTCAAATCCCCGGCATTGCCGATCATGAATTTATCGCCGTCATCGTTGTTGATCCCCAGCACCCATGGAGAACCTGAAGTCGGGTCCATGGCGATTCTCGGATCATTGCTCATATTGGAATTCTGCAAAAACAGCGTGGAGTCGGTAGTGGACTCAATGACACTTAACTTGCCCCAACCAGAAGGGGAATTCGTACCGATACCCACGCGGCCGGAAACCGCGGCCAACAGCGCTTGCCCGTCCACCGAGCCGGAGGAAACGTGGAAAACAGCGCCGGATTGAATAGCGCTCTGGTTTAAGATCGCGGCAGTACCCAGGTCGCTGGCTTGGATCGCCGAGGAAACAAACCGGGTGCCGTTGCCTCTTAGGTATTGTCCGGAGGTGGCGGTGTTGTTGATCCTAAAGCCCTGGCCGGTGGCCACATTAATGTCCCCCTGGACATGAAGCATTTGAGCCGGTGAGGCCGTGCCGATGCCCACGTTGCCGGTTCCCTCCAGCGTCATTATTTCAGTCAAAACCGGCGAACCGAATGTGCCCGTATTGCGCCTAAACCTTATGCCCCCATATGTTGCGTCGCCGGGGTAATAATTATCAATATAAAGATTCGCTAAATTAAAATGATCGTAGTTAATAATACCCATGCTGTTGCCTGACTTATACATTCTGATCGTCGAACTTGAAGCCGTGGCTTCCACCAATAAAGTAGGGTTGGAATCATAAACATGAAACTTAAACGCCGGGCTCGCAGTGCCGATGCCCGCGTTGCCGCTGCCCAGAATGGTCAATACGTCTCGGGTTCCCAGGACCGCGTTGTCGAGCGTGGTCCCTGAACTGATTTTAAGAATGCCGTCGCCAGCGCTGGCGTCAATGCCTATGGCCCAGGAGCGGGAGTCTCCGCTGATTAAGACAGCGGAGTCCCCTGTGGAGGCCTGCTCGACCTTAAGAGCGGGGAGGGTGTCCGTATTGCTTTCGTAGACATGGACATTGGTATCAGGGGCCGCAGTGCCGATGCCGACGTTGCCGTTGGTGTCGATCGCTAATTTTGGCGATCCGGCTTGCGTAATCTGAATGGCTTGAGAAGCGGAATTATTGATAAGCAAGGTTCCGCCGGATTGGTAAAGAACGCTTAGAGCATCCATCTTAAGACCGCCGCTTGCCGCAGGAACCCTAACATAACCGTTAACTTCAAGTTTTTCCGCAGGCGTCCCGGAGACTCCGATGCCCACATTCCCCGATGTTCTGGCCAAAAGGGTCTGCCCGCCCACGGAGGCGGAGGAGACGTAGAACGTGGAACCTGCCTGAAGGTCGTTTTGATTGAGGATGGCGATGGAGCCGAGATTGCCCGTATGTAAAACCGTGCGGGCGGCCGTGCCGTCATGCCAGTAAAGCGTTTCTCCGGTGCCGCTTCGACCTATCAATCCGCCCGAGCCGGGCGCCCCGACATTATCAAGCACCAAATAAGCCCCCATGACATTGCCGGTGGCCCTCATGTCCCCCGCGATATGCAGTTTGGCCAGAGTCGGATTATTCGTGCCGATGCCCACGTTGCCGTTATTGAGAATGGTCAATAAATCGCTGACGGCGTTATTGGTTGAAATGCGCAAAATGCCGGCGTTGGGATAAATCAACCAGTCCCAATAGCCGCCCGCGCGGTCGTCGAGGGTCAAGCCCGATGAGGTGCCGGTGGAACCCAATTGCGCACCGGCGGGCGCAGCCGCAAGGGCGGCCATAGAAAACGCCAGCGCCCAGGCCCAGACGCGCGCGCGCATATAGAGAGAATTTTGGGCCAAATGGGCAGAGCTCGCCCTTACCCATGCGAAAAATTTGAATTTAAAATTTGAGATTTCAGATTTAAGATGCAAGGCATCAACGATGCTTTTCATCAAGCGCCTGAAGGCGCCGAGGGCATGAACCAACACGCCCGCGGTCACGACTCGCGTTTTTTTATTGTTCATGGGTTAATGAACCTCCTGATTTCCAAGCAAAAAACGACGGTAAAAATCGAACGCCATGTCATAGCTTGAGGCGTGAAAACTAAACGCGCAAGCGGTAACTTTTGAATCAAAAAAACCAAAAAATTCTTTGATGAGATTGCTTCGCCCAAGGCTCGCAATGACAAAAATTCAAAATTAGTCATAAAACATAAATTAAGCTGTTCACTACATGTTTTAATGCAAAAATAAAGAAAATAAAGGCTTTTTTTGCGTTTTTCCTCCCTAATAATCATATAAACCCAGTTCTCGAAAAAGTCAAGAGGGGTCCCCCAACCCTCACGAAGCAAGGGGCGCTGATTTTGATTTAGAAGTGCTGGTTTTGGTGACGCCGAATATTTTAAGGCAACTTAAGTTCGGATGCGAACTTTTGAAAAGGCAGAACCCGCAAGGGCAATGATCCATGCTCGTAATCTTTAACGCCTAAATGAACAACATAAAACTCAGGGATGGATAACCGCTGCGCAAAGTAAGCGATGGAGGCGGACACCGGAGCATCACTTAATTGAGCTTCGACGGCAAAGAGCGGTTTTCTGTCTTTGACGACTACAAAATCAACTTCGCGTCTATCTGTATCCCGAATATAGCGCAATTCCATCCTATGCCCTTGCGTTTGCTCCACAAAGTGACAATATTTCAATAATTGGCCGGCGACAAAATTTTCAAACCTCGGGCCCGGCTCAGGCACGCTGGACCAGTCCCAAAGGTAGGTCTTTTGCTCTTTTTTAACGGCTCGTATGGTCGCAGCGCCAAAGGGCGCAACGCGGAATATGACAAAAAGCCGCTCCAAAATATTAAGCCAATTTTGCACGGTCCGATGGGCTACCTGCAAATCTTCCCGAAGGTTATTGATCGACAGAGGAGACCCGACGGTATTGGGGATATGCTCAGCCAACCTGGCGACAAGAACCACTTCTTCGACTTTTTCAAGATCCCGCAAGTCATCCCGCAAAACCTGGCGCATGCGCTCCATTTGCCAACGCCGCCATCGGATTTGCGATTGAGCCAAAAACGGCTCGGGGAATCCCCCGAAACGAAGCAATGTCTCCAGAGAACTGCGGCGGCAATCAGCGTCTATCTCGGCCAAGCTGAAAGGGTGGAGCTGATAAAAATGATAGCGCCCGGTTAAAGCATCCCCTCCTCTGGCATAGTAATCAAGCCTTGCGCTGCCGGTCACCAGATACCGGCGCCGGCTGCGTGTTTTGTCATAGAGCCCTTTAAGCCAATTCCTCCAACGTTTATATTTGTGGATTTCATCAAAAACAAGCAATTTTTCGTTGGGCGGGAATTCTTGAGCCAACAATTTTTTCTGATCGTCCGGAAAATCCCAATTGAAATAGGCTGGGTGAGATTCATCGCCTCCCAACAAATTAAGGGCTAAAGATGTCTTTCCAACCTGGCGCGGCCCGCTAAGAAAAACCATTTTTTCGCTGACGTCGGTTTCAATGTAGGATTCAAGGTAGCGTTTTTTGTCCATAAATTTAATAGGTATCAAATTTACTCATGAGTAATTTTAACAGCTATATAAAAAAGTAGCAAGGCTTTTTCTGCCGGCTTAACTCGAAGATCATCCTGACGCGCAGATCCATACGAATTTCCCGATAATCATCTTGAAAACTTTTAAGCACAAGGCCGGGCTTCGATTGCTTATTGACAAATTCGCGGCCCGGAGCCATGCTTTTAATGTATGGATCAGCAGCCGCTTGTTCCCCAGCCCGATCCTTTTGTCGATATCGCCAATATCGACGCGGCCAAAGTCGCTTTGAATTGGACCAAAGAAAAAATCGAAAAGCTTGAAGAGGTCAATCGAGAGCTCTTGGCCAAGATGGAAGCCGTTTCCGTCGTGCAAACCGCCAAAGAGCGCGACCTGGAGAATCTAAAAAAAGCCCTCGAAGAGCGCGGTCAGCAATTAGGCGAGCAACAGGCGTTTTTCGACCGGCTGGCGGAAACCTACAAGCTGTTGTCCGCCGGAAAAATGGATATCAGCATCCTGATTCAAAAGCAATTGGAACTCGACACCCTGCAAAAACGCTTGATTGACGAGCATCAGCAGCGCCTGCTCGATTTGGAAAAATCCCAGCAGGAAATTCAAACCCGCTGGCATGAGCGCCTGCTGGAACTCGAAACCCAGTACGCCCAACGTCTGGCCAGCGCCCGGCAGAATTTCGAATCCATGCGCGCCGGCGAGGAACACAAGCTCCGGCAGCGGGTGAAAGAGCTGGAAACCTCCCACCATCAGAAGGAAAGCGAGGTTGAAATCGAGCGAACGCGCCTGGAGATGGATTACCGCCAGCGCATGGAAAGACTCGAAGCCGGATTCTCACAAAAGCACGCGTTCCTGGAAAAAGAGTTTGAAGAGCTCAAAACCAAGCTCTACCGTGAAATCGAAGCGCAGCGGGACGCCTTTGTCAAAGGCGCCCAGGAGCGGGAGGAAATTTTCGAGCAAAAATACAAAGAAGCTGCGGAGAATCTGAAGGCGGAAATCAAGTCGCTCGAAAACGAGCGGGACATGTTGGCCATGAAGGTTCAGGCGGCGAACGAATCCTTGTCCGCGCTTAAGGCCAGCTACCATCAGGAAGTTCTGGCCAAGATTCAAATTCAGGAAGAAAACTACCGCAAGCGCGCGTCGGACATCAGCCGCAAGGAAAACGAGCTGGAAACCAAATACACGGGCCGCGTCAGGGACCTCGATGAATCTTACGCCAAAATGCGCCAGGAATTCGAGGAGCGGGCCGGGCAGCTGGAATCGAATTTTCGCCAGAAGGAAAATGAGCTGCGCTTGAACTTCGACCATCAGAAGGCGCTGTTAGATGCCGAGCTTTCCGCGTCCATCGAATCGGCCCAGACGCTCACCAGGCAAATGCACGAATTCGAAGAGCGGACGCTGCAGGAAACCCTGAAAAAAGAAGCGCAATGGGGCAAAACCATCGAGGACTTAAAGCGGGAAAAACAAACGGCGCAAGCGCAGTTGGAAAAACAGATCCGCGAAATGGAAGATGATTTCCACGCTCAAATCCGGTTCCAGGGCGAAATCTATCAGAAAAAAGTCTTGGAGCTGGAGTCGCAAATGAACGCCAAAAAAGCGGCCCTGGATAAGGAATACCGGGCTCTGGAAACGCAATTGCGCCAGGAATTGGCCGCCGAGCGCCAGGGGGTCGAAAAAAAGTACCAGGAAGAATCGGCGCTCATCCGCGAGGAATCGGCCAAAAAAGAACAGGAGCGCCGGCAGATGGAGGAACAACTTCATCAATGGCAAATCGAGCAATCCAAAGTCCGCGGCCAATTGGAAGAAGAAATCATCAAGAAACAGGCCGCTTTCGAAATCCAATTGAAGGAACGCCACGCGCAAGTGGACGCTCAGGCCCGGCGCTGGGAAACCGAATTTAGGGAGCGCGAGCGCGGCCTGGACGCGGAACGGGAGCGCCTGTATCAATCCCTTGAAAAACGCCGCTTGGAGCTCGACGATTTGGAGCGCGTGATGATGAAACGCCTGGAGGATTTGGAATCGGAAAAACAAGGCAAAGAAAAAGAATGGCAGCGCCGGGAAGAAGAATTGCGCCGCCGCGACGCGGAGTGGCACCGGCACCGCCAGCATTTGGAAACGCTATACAGCCAAAAAGCCGTCAAACTTGAAGAGCTCAAAGAAGAGCTCTTGAAGGAAATCCAGACCTACAAGGCCTGGCAGGTTAAAAGCGAAGGCTCAAAAATTTAACGTGGATAAAATCGCCGGCATCCCCCCTTTGGGTGAAATCTGGGCCAAGTTGGACGCCATTTGCCAGAACCTTTGGAAAGAGGACCGGGCCGCGGCCGTGACCCTTCAGGCGATGATTGAGGAATACCGGACGGAAATGGCGGAAGCGGACCGCTTGCTGGTCCAGTCAAAAACAATGCTGGCCGAAGAGCGGGAAACAACGGAGCGCATCCTGGCCGCGCGCCATCATGAAGAAATCGCCCGTCTCCAGGAACGCTTAAAGCAAACCGAAGAAGAAGTTGCCGGCGCCAAGCGCCGCCTGGATCAGGAAATCATCAGAAATAAAGAATTGCACGAGCTTCTTGAAGGCAAAGGAAGGGAATTAGAGGACTTTCAAGACGAGGCGTTGAAGCGCGAGGCCGAGTTTCACGCCAAATACCTGGAAAAAATGCGCATCCTATGCCAGGAAATTTATCAGGAAGCCATGGGCCGCTGGCCGGCGGCAGCCGGGGAATCGGCCCCCCACCCCAACCCTCCGGCGGGACCGAGCGGCCTGCGGCCGCCCGCCGCACCCGAAGCTCAGCGGAGGGCGCTCCCCCAAGGGGAGAAGGAAAAAGAAAAAAATCCGAATCCGGAAGAAAAGAAAACGCCAGGGTGGCGCAACGTGATTAAACGCTGGCTTTTGGGCTAGTTTTGCCGGCGGGCTTGACCAAACCATAACGCTTTAACTCTTCAGCGGCCCGGTCAAAATGATCGTGAGCCTGAGACTGCTTAGCCCAGGCATAGAGCTCCTCAAAACCCTCTTCAAGGCTGACGCGAGGCTCCCATCTGAGTTCCCGCCTGATGGCTTGAGCGTCGGCAAAACAATGCCGGACATCGCCGGTGCGATAAGCGCCGTTGATATCCGCGGCGATGCGCCCTTTGCGGCCCGCTGCTTTCAAAGCCAAATCCGCGACCTGGGCGATGGTCACGGCCTGGCCCCGCCCCACGTTAAAAACGCGGTCTTTGACCGGACTCTCCAGCGACAAACGCACGGCCCGCGCCACATCACGGACATGGATGAAATCCCTAGATTGCAGCCCGTCTTCATAAATGACCGGAGACCGCTCATTGAGAATCCTCGAAAAAAAGATGGCCGCGACTCCGGTGTACGGATTGGACAATGATTGCCCGGTTCCAAACACATTAAAAAACCGCAAAGCGACGGTCGGCAAATTGTGTGAACGTCCGAGCATAATCGCGATTTCCTCGGTATCGCGCTTGCTTAAGGCGTAGATGCTCTCGCAATGAAACATCTCGGTTTCCGGAGTTCCCACGGGCTTGAGCGCGCCATGGCATTGCGGGCATTCGAGTTCCCAAAGCCCGCTTTTGAGGCGTTGTTCCGGGCGCATTTGCCCGCGCACGTTTTTGGCGCAGCGCTCGCAGCGATACAACCCTTCGCCGTAGGCGCTCATGCTGGAGGCGACCACGATTTTTTTGACGGGTAAGCGGTTTTTAATGATGGTCTGATACAAGCACGCCGTGCCCGTCACATTGGCATGCGTATAGTAAACGACTTCGTACATGCTTTGGCCCACGCCCACGGTCGCAGCCAAATGCGCCACGGCGTCAACCCCGTCTAAAGCCTTCAGCATGGCCTTGGGATCGGTGACATCTCCATGAATAAAATCAGCGCCCTGGATCCGGGCGGCTTTAGCGCCGCCTTCTCCATGAACCTGAGGGTCCAAATTGTCGAGAAGGACGACTTTGTGGCCGGATTCCAAACAATTGTCGGCCAGATGAGACCCGATGAATCCAGCGCCGCCGGTAATCAAAATTTTCATGCGAAATTCATTATGTTAAATATAACGTCCGGTATGAGAACGCGACGCGGCCTTGATGGTTTCCGGGGAACCCTGGGCCACCAGTTCGCCGCCCGCGTCCCCGCCGTCGGGGCCGAGATCGATAATCCAATCAGCGCAACGGATAATATCCGCATTGTGCTCGATGACCAACACCGTGTTGCCTTGATCGACCAGGCGATGCAAAACGCCCAACAGCTTGGCCACGTCATCGAAATGCAGCCCGGTGGTCGGCTCATCCAAAATATACAGCGTGCGCCCGGTGGCGAATTTGGCGAGCTCGGCCGCGAGCTTGACGCGCTGGGCTTCGCCGCCGGAGAGCGTGGTGGCGGATTGCCCCAGCTTGATATAACCCAACCCCACCTCTTGCAACACTTTAAGCATGCGCTGAATTTTGGGAAAATCTTTAAAAATCTCAAGAGCCGCGGATACGGGGCTCTCCAAAATATCCGCGATCGAGCGTCCTTCAAAACGCACCTCGAGCGTTTCTTCGTTGAACCGGCGGCCCCTGCAGGAGTCGCAGGTCACGTAAACATCGGCTAAAAACTGCATTTCGATTTTGAGCATGCCGTCCCCTGAACAGTTTTCGCAGCGACCCCCGGGCACGTTAAAAGAAAACCGTCCGGGTTTATACCCCCGGCGGCGCGACTCGGGCAACAGAGCGAACAATTCCCGAATCGGCGACCATACTTCGGTGTACGTGGCCGGGTTCGATCTGGGCGTGCGGCCGATGGGGTCCTGATCCACGAGCAGCGCTTTGTCGATCGAAGCCCAGCCTTCGATGGCGTCATGCGCGCCGGGCGGCTCTTTGGCGCCGTAAAAACGTTTGGCCGCAGCCTTGTACAACACCTCATGAACCAAGGTGGATTTGCCGGAGCCCGACACCCCGGTGACGCAGACAAAACGGCCCAAGGGAATGGTCACGTCGATATTTTTCAAATTGAATTGCCGCGCGCCCTTGATGAGAAGCCGGGCGTTGCGATCGGGGCCGCGAACCTTCGATTTTAAATCCGCGACTTTTTTGACGCCGTTGAGGTATTGCGCGGTCAACGAATCCTTGGACTTGAGCAGCCCCTCGAGCGGCCCGCCGTAAACGATGTTGCCGCCATGTTCGCCGCCGCCGGGGCCCAAGTCCACGATCCAGTCCGCGGTGCGGATCGTTTCTTCATCATGCTCGACGGTCAACAAGGTATTGCCTTGATCGCGCAACTGCTTCAATACGGCCAACAACAACGTATTGTCCTTGGGGTGAAGCCCGATGGTGGGCTCGTCAAGCACATAGAGGACGCCCACCAACCCGCTGCCGATTTGAGTGGCCAAATGAATGCGCTGGGCTTCGCCGCCGGACAATGTTTGAGACTCCCGGTCCAAGGTCAAATAACCCAAACCCACATTGGTCAAAAAACCCAGCCTGGTCGTGATTTCCTTCAACACTTGCCGGGCGATTTGCTGTTTGCTTTCGGAAAGCTTGAGGTCCCTGAAAAAGTGGAACGCGCGCTCGATGGATAAAGCGGTTGCCGTCGCGATGTTCAAAGCGCCCACCGTGACGCAAAGAGCTTCTTTTTTCAGCCGCTTGCCCTGGCAGGATTTGCAAGAGAGCCGCTGCATATAGCGGCGCATGATTTCTTCTTTGACAAAAACGGAATCCGTCTCTTGATAGCGCCGCTTCAATCCCCCGATTACGCCTTCAAAATCTTTATTGCGGCTCATCCAATGAACGCGGTAAGAACCGCCGCCGTAAAGCAACAGCTCGCGGCCGGCTTTGGGCAGCTTCTTCCAGGGCAAATGCTTGGGGATGCCCTGATTGCGGCAAAGACCGTCCAAAATTTCGCCGTAATAAGAGCGCCAGGAACCTTTCCATCGGTGCGTGCGCGTGGTGATGGGCTCGGCCCAGGCATGAATCGCGCCTTCATCGAGCGTTTTGTTTTGATCGGGCACCACCAGCTCCGGCGCGATTTCAAGATTCGCGCCCAATCCCTCGCAACTCGGGCAAGCCCCGTAAGGGCTGTTGAAGGAAAACAGCCTGGGCTCCATTTCCGGAATCGAGGTATGACAGCGCGGGCAGGACAAATGCTGGGAATGAAGGCGGCTGACGCCCTTGCCCTCGATTTGAATCAACCCCCGGGATTCCCTTAACGCGGCTTCGACGCTTTCCGCCAGCCTCTCTTTGGAACCGGCGGCCACCCGCAAACGGTCGATTTCAATTTCAATCGTGTGCTTGACATATCGCGAGAGCTTGGGCAATTTGCCGTCTAAAGCCGCCGTTTTTCCGTTGACGCGAACCCGCACCCAACCGGCGGCCCGCAGTTTTTTAAACAGCGCCTCATAGGTGCCGGTGCGGCCGCGCACCAAAGGCGCGTACAACGTCAGCTCTTGACCGTCAAAATCCTTCAGCAAGGCGGCGATGATTTCGCTGGCCGACATGGCGCGGACTTCGTCGCCGCAAACCGCGCAATGCGGCGTGCCGACGCGGGCGAACAACAGCCTCAGGTAATCGTAAATTTCCGTCTGTGTGGCGACGCTCGAGCGCGGGTTGTGCGAGGGCGTGCGCTGCTCGATGGAAATCGCGGGAGAAAGGCCGGTGATGTAGTCGACATCCGGCTTATCCATCAATTCCAAAAACTGCCGCGCATAAGCGGACAGGCTTTCGACATACCGGCGCTGGCCCTCGGCGTAAATCGTGTCGAAGGCCAAGGATGATTTGCCGGAACCCGACACTCCGGTGACGACCACGAACGAATTCCTGGGCAGCTCGCAATGCACGTTCTTTAAATTGTGCACGCGCGCTCCGTGAACGACGATTTGATCGTCCGTCGTCGATCCCGGACTCCGGCGGTGTGTTTCCATTCGATTAGCGGGCAATGATTTTCCCCTGATGCGCCCAGGACACTTCCATTGGTTTGGCGAATTTTGGATTTTTATCGGGGTAATCGAGCATATAGTGAAGGCCGCGGGACTCCTTGCGCAAAAGGCCGCTCGCCACTACCGCCTGGGCCAGGGCCAAAATATTCCACAGCTCGGCCAAATCCTGATTCGGAGCGTAGGTGCGCACCAGTTCCTCGACCTCGACTTGAATCAAAGCCAGCCGGCGCGCGGCCCTCGTCAATCGGTCCCGGCTTCGAACGATGCCCACGTAATTGGCCATCAGCCTGCGGGTTTCATCCCAATTGTGAGCGATCAGCGTGTTAACGTCGGAGTCGGCTAGGGTTTTCTCGCCCCAGCGCGTCACCGATAAAACGCCGACGGCGGCTTTACCGTTGGTTTGAGGCGTTTCTTTGCGAAGCGCCTCGGCCGCGTAATGCGCCATGGCGCAGGCTTCCAGCAAGGAATTGGACGCCAAACGATTGGCGCCGTGCAAACCCGTGCAAGCCACCTCGCCGATGGCGTAAAGGCCGGGGAGCTCGGTGCCCCCCGCCACGTCCGCTTTAACGCCCCCGCAAAAATAATGCGCCGCAGGAACGACTGGAACGGGGTCCTTGGCCATGTCGATGCCCACCGATAAAAGCCGCTCAAAAATGTTCGGGAATCGATTTTTCAAAAATGACTCGCTCTTATGGCTGATATCTAAATAAACAAATTCGTTTCCGGTTTTTTTAAGCTCGGCGTCGATGGACCGGGCCACCACGTCCCTGGGCGCCAGCTCTCCCCGGGCGTCGTAACTTTTCATGAAGGCTTTGCCGCGCCGGTTCTTCAAAATCGCCCCCTCACCGCGCACCGCTTCTGAAATCAGGAAATTCCTTAACTTCGGATGATAAAGACAGGTGGGGTGAAACTGGACGAATTCCAAATTTTTAAGAGAAACGCCGGCGCGCCAGGCGATGGCCATGCCATCGCCGGTGGCGATATCGGGATTGGTGGTGTAGAGATAAATTTTTCCGGCGCCGCCGGTGGCCAGCACAACCCGTTTGGCCCGGACCGGCAAGAGAACGCCCTGATTCAGCACAACGGCCCCAAGCGCGCGGTTTTGGGCCGGCGGCGTTTGGGCCGGATTCGCTTTGAGCAAAAGGTCCAAAATCAAGGTGTTTTCCATGATTTTAATGCGCGGATTTTTGCGCACCGCAGACACCAAGGCGCGCTCGATTTCACGGCCCGTGAAATCCTTGGCATGAACGATGCGCCGGGCGGAATGCCCGCCTTCCAAGCCCAAATCCAACGCGCCGGCCGCGCCATGAGTGAAGCGCGCGCCCCAAGCTTCCAGTTCCCGCACGAAACGCGGCGCCTCGGCCACGATTTGGCGCGCCACGGGTTCTTCGCAGAGGCCGTCCCCGCATTTGATCGTGTCTTGGACATGGCGTTCGGCGGAATCCGCGGCATCCAAAGCCGCGGCCAGGCCGCCTTGGGCGTAATTCGTATTGGCCTCAACCAATTCTTTCTTAGTGACCACCAACACATGGGCATAATCGGCGGCTTTCAGCGCAAAAGAAAGCCCGGCGATGCCCGATCCGGCGACCAAAATATCCGTAACGATCGGTTCAGCGGCTGAATTTTTGTTGGGCATCTCAGCGAACGGGAAGAACCGCGGATGATGATTCCGAGACGACGACGAAGCTGTCGCCGACGTTCCGTGAGCCGCTTTCGTCCAATTGAATCATTTCAACGCGAAGCGCATCACCGGCGGGCGTCACGCGCATGTAATGGAAATCGGTACGCACGACATCGCCCGGGTTAGGCTGTCCTGGCCCAGATAGACGGCGGCGCAAATGATCATCGCTGGCATAATGGCGCGGGGAACCCCCGCCCCCGGTGATCACATAAACCACGGGTTCGACATGACGGCGTTCGTAAATATGGATATGCCCGGAAAAGACCAGACGAACTTTGGACGAACGTTCAAATACCGGGACGAAGCGTTCCAACACCCAACGGGAATCGGGCCCTGTTCCCGACGGGTGGCCAAGATACGAATACGCCGGGTGATGAAAAATCGGCACGATGAATTTTACATCCGGGTCGTTGTCGCCCAGGCGCACGGTTTCCTCAAGCCAAGCCAATTCGGTTTGGTCGAGCCCGCCGGCGGCGATAAACGTGCGGTTGGAATCGAGCAATAAATAGAGGACCCGGCCGGATTTGACGCTGTAGAACGTCCTGCTGAGATAAGGAAACATCTCATAAAAATTCCTAAGAGCATGCCGCTGGATTCCATAATAATCGTGATTGCCGATGGCCGGGAAAAACGGAATGTTCCCATCCACAATCGGGCGCACATGCTCGGCAAAAACGTCCCAACCACCCAACCATCGGCTTCTGGCGAAACCCATGGACACGATATCCCCGGCGTGAAAAACGGCGACCGGGCGTTCTTCGGCGGCGCCGCGATAAATGTTGGCCGGCACGCGAAAGCCGGGATCTTCCCTGCCTCTTAAACGCTCGGTGGGCGTGATAACGCGGCTGTCCCCGAAAACGACGATTTTACCCTCCGGAATTTCAAAATCATAGGCCCGCCCATGAACAGGCGCAACCAAAAACAATAAAAGGATTGAGAACGGTCTCAAGAAATTTATTCTACCTATTGCCGGGGCGTCAGTTTCTCGAAAAGACTCTCGGTATCCTGGGCGCGAACGACCAGGCTGGTGCGCAATAGATCCTCTTCGCCCGGTTGCCCGCTATGACGATAAAGGTGAAGTTCCATGGCGCCGGGCTCTTCGGCGCGCGGCCGCGCGTAAATCCCCAGCGCGTCCAGACAACCCCCGCCCATGGCTTTTAACACCCGGCGCTCAAGCTCGCCGGAGAGCCGGGTCGGATGATCTTCAACGGTGGATAGAATCTCGAACAAATCCGCCCGGGCCGCGCTGATTTCAGCCGTTAAAATCCCTTGGCCGCAGGGAGGGATCATTTCAAGGCTGGGATCAAAAAGTTTGACCGCATGTTCAATCAAACCTAAACGCCTCAATCCCGCGGCGCTGACGATCACCGCGTCCAATTCTCCCTTTAACGCCTTTGTCACCCTGGTATCGAGATTGCCGCGCACAGGCAGAACCTCAACCGTTTTACCCAGCGCCTTCATCAGGCCGATCAACTGGAACCGGCGGCGCAAGGAAGAAGAACCCACCCGGGCGCCGTTGGGCAAATCCGCGATGTCCTTGCGTCCGAACGTGACCAGGGCGTCTCTCGGATCGCCGCGGGGCTGGTAACCGCACAGCAGCAGCCCATCGGGGAGATCTCCGGGCATATCCTTTAACGAGTGCACCGCAAAATCAACGTCCCCGCGCAACAACGCCTCCTCGATTTCTTTGACGAAAATACCTTTGCCGGCCATGCGCAGCACGTCTTCAGTCGGACGCTCTTGAAAACGATCGCCGGAAGTCTGGATTTCAACAATCTCGAACTCAAGCGACGGATTTTGATCGCTTAAGCGCTCGCAATAGAGCCGGGTTTGCGTCAGTGCAAGGCGGGAACCGCGCGTTCCCACTTTAATGCGTTGAGCCGGGTTGATGTTTGAGGCCAAAATTCTTCAAGCTCCTTGTCGATAATGACGGCGGCTTTTTCGGCTTCTTCCTGGCGGTTGCGGGCGTTCGCCTGGGCAATGCCTTTCAAGTCATCGATATTATAAAGATAAGTCCGGGCCAAGCGGCCGACCGCGTCCTCCACGTTCCTGGGAAAACCGATATCCAAGATAAAAAGATCCCTCGTGCGCTCGAGCAGGGCTTGCCCGACCAGAGCCCGGGTGATCGCAGGCGTTTCCACGGAAAGCTGGGTCACCATGATATCCGCGATGCGCAGGGCGCGCGGCAACTCATCAAGCGTCGCCGCCTGGCCGCCGAACTCCCGGGCCAAGGCCTGGGCGCGCTCCAAACTGCGGCTTAAGAATAGAGTGTTTTTGGGCCTGGCCCAGACCAGATTCCTGGCGGTTTCCGTGCCCATGGCTCCGGAACCGACCACGGCCACGGTGCAATTTTTGATATCGGCAAAAATTTTTCCCGCCAGCTCCAGCGCGACCGAAGCCACGGACAAACGGCCCTGGGAAAGCCGGGTTTCAGAGCGCGCGCGTTTGCCGACGGCCAGGGCCTTTTGAAAAATGGTGTTGAGCACCTGCCCGGTGAACCCCCCTTGGCGCGCGGTTTCATAGGCTGTTTTGACCTGGCCCAAAATCTCGGTTTCGCCTAAAACCATGGAGTCCAGCCCCGCCGCCACCCGGAAAACATGGCGGACGGCCTCGCCGTTATGAAACGAGTAACACGCGGCGGAAGAGCCCAATGATTCGTTAAGGCGCCGCTTCAGCGATTCTTGAATTTCTTCGGATCCCGCGCCGTAAACCTCATAACGATTGCAGGTTGCCAGCACGCAAAGCTCGGACGCGGCTTGACCGAGGTGTTCGCGAAATTTATTTAAAGCGCCGTCCGCCTCGGCGCCCCAACGCCGGGATAATTCTTCAAGACCGGCGACCGGAACGCTTTTATGGCTGGCGCCGACGGTAAAAAACCGCAACAACCTCGTCTCCATTAATCAACCGGAAAGATAACCGTGAAGTTTGGATAAATAATTCACGCCGAAAAACGTAAACAGCACGCTCGCAAAACCCAACAGGTTGATGTAAACCGCCTGACGCCCCTGCCAGCCGCGCGCCAAACGCAAATGCAGATAAATGATGTAAATCATCCAAGTAATCAGCGCCCATGTTTCCTTGGCGTCCCAGCCCCAAAATCTTCCCCAAGCGTTCCAGGCCCAAATGCCGCCCATCACAATGCCGATGGTCAACGCGGGCAGGGCTAGAAAAATGATCTTGTAGCTTAAACGATCCAGAACCTCGAGCGAAGGAATTTGCCAGGCGAACTCCCTGGGGCGGCGGGAGCGGATTTGCCACTCCTGAACCAAATAAGCCGCAGAAAGACCGAAGGCATTGGCGAAAATCCCGTAACAAGCCATCAAAATCAACGGATGAATATTAATCCAATAACTCTGAAGCGCGGGCACTAAACCGGATAAAGCCGGATCGGTCCAAATCCAGACGCTGGATTGAGCCAAAAGCCCCAGGGGCAGGACAAAAGCCCCTAAGACGCTGATGCGATATTTCCAGGCCAAGGCCAAGCATGTTCCGTTGGTGACCAAGGCCAAATAAGACAAGGCTCCAAAAAACGTATTGATGGGCAAAAAATAACGGTTCTCTTGGTATAAACCCCAAAAATTCGCGATGCGCGCAAAAAAACTCAACACATGCGCGGCGCAGCCAGCGGCTAAAAGAATTTTCCAGCCCTTTTCCAAAAAACGGGCGTTTTTCCACATGTAAAGAAGGCTAAACGCCGCAGCCAGTGAATTGAAGAGAAGGGACCCTTTGAAAAGAAGCAGCTCCATGGGAAATCCCATTATATCATCCGCCGTCGGACAGCCGCGAATTTAAGCCATAAAAGCCCCGCCGGCCACAGCACAAAAACGACCAGGGACTGAGCGAAGGTCAAGCCTAAGACCGTGGGTTCCAGCGCCGCATCCGCGCGCAAAAATTCCAGCCCGAAACGCAGAACTCCGTAAAGTAAAAAATAAAAACCGAGAAGCTTGCCCGGAATTTTTTTTCTCATCGCCCGGCAAGCAACAAAAATCAGCCCGAGCCCGGCGGCCTCATACAGCTGGGTCGGGTGGAGCCTGACGCCCAGCAGTTCGGCCGGAAGCGAACAAGCCGGGTTGGTGAAGGTGGCGCCAAGAAAAAAATCCGTGGGGTAGCCCCAGCAGCAGCCGGCCATCAGGCAGCCGATGCGGCCTAAAGCATGGGACGCGGGCATGGCTTGGGCAAAGGCGTCGGTCACTGAAAAAACGGGCAGCTTCCGCCGAAACACATAAACAAAAACGCCGATCCCCGCCATGATCAGCCCGCCCGTGAACGAAAGCCCGCCTTCCCATAAACGCCAAAAGTCCCGCCAATCCGAAGGGTTCGTCAAAAAATAAAGGATGCGCGAACCCAAAACACCGAACACAAGGCAAATCCAAAGCAAACGCTCCGCGTGAACGGGCTTTTGTCCGGCTTCGCTTAAGGCCCTGCGGAGAATTTCATAGCCGGCCAAAAACCCGATCCCGACGAACAGTCCGTAGGTTTTCAAGGACAGGGGGCCGAAGGAGACCAGCTCAGGAAACACGGGTCATTAATTTATTTACGCTGCCTAATCAACGAGCCGACCAAATAGCAACAAACGCCGGTCGTGATCATGGAGTCCGCCAGGTTAAAGATCGGCCAGAAATGCAGGTCGATGAAATCAACGACATAACCCAAGCGCGCCCGGTCCAAAATGTTGCCCACGGCGCCGGAAAAAATAAGCAACAGGCCCCGGGATTCCCAGCGGCCTGGGCCGGCCGCCATGCGCCGGCGCCAAAAAATATAAATCGCCGCGGTCAACAGCGCATTGACCGCCAGCAAAAACCAGCCGGGCAAGGACCGCATCATCCCGAATGAAACTCCGGTATTGTGAACATACGTCAATGATAAAAAAGGCAGCAGGGCGACGGAGTCAAAAAGCGAAAATTTCGACTGCACCCAGGCTTTGCTGGCTTGATCCGCCAGCACCAAAAAAAATGCGAACCGGACCTCCGTCGGGAATCGAGGGCGCTTACTTCTCACCTACGGCTTCTTTGGCGTAGAGCACGCTGACGCATTTCGGGCACAAATTGGGGTCGCGGGGATCCGAACCCACGGAGGGGTGGTAAATCCAGCAGCGTTCGCATTTCGCTCCTTCGGTTTTGGACACGGTCACCGCGCTTTTGTCGTCGTCAACGGGGCCTTCCTTAAGATCGACATCCGAAACCATGAGCACGGTGGACAAAAAACTCTGCCAGAGGCGCAGAACGCCGTAATTCTTGCGGGAAACCTCAACCGCGACTTTGGCCTGAAGCGAGGAGCCCAAAATGCCGTCTTTCCTCATCTCATCGAGTTTTTTATGCACGGTTTCGCGAATGGCGAGGATGATGGGGGTCTGTTGTTTCAAATCATCGTCATCCCAATCAGCGCACGCTATGGGAAATTTCAATAAATGAGCCGCCTCCGGAAACGGCAATTTGACATTGGCCAGCATGGCCGGCTCCCTTTGGGAGCATAGGGCCAGCAGTTCGGCATAGGCTTCTTCGGCCGTGAACGGGCAAATCGGGGCCAGCATCGCAATCAAATAATGGCCGATCACGAACAAAACGCTTTGCGTGGCCCGCCGATCCGGGTCATCCGGCTTAAACGTATAAAGGCGGTCCTTGGAAATGTCGAAATAGAAATTGGATAAATCGTGAATCGAAAATTTGAGCAAAGCGCGCAGCACGCGGGGAAAATCCTGGGTTTCATAGCCTTCGCGGCATTCCTTGATCACGCCGTTTAAATCAGACAAGGCCCAACGCTCGAACCGTTCCAAATGATCCCAGGTGGGCACGCCGTGGCGATGCGGGTCAAAGCCGTGACAATTACCCAAAATAAAACGCAGGGTGTTCCTTAACTTTCGGTAATGATCCGCATAAAGCTCCATCAAACGCGGGGAAATGCGCACGTCCTCGATAGAAGCGGTCGAAGCGGCCCAAAGCCTCAACACATCCGCCCCCCATTTTTGCACGATGTCCTGAGGGCTGACCACATTGCCCAAGGATTTATGCATGGCCCGGCCCTGCTCATCCAACACCCAGCCGTTGGTGTACACCGCGCGATACGGCGCGCGCCCGGTCAAGGCCGCGGCCGTGATGATCGATGTTTGAAACCAGCCCCGGTGCTGATCGGAGCCTTCCAGATATATGTCCGCAGGGTAAGCCAGCGCCTCTTGCGCCTGAGCCACCGCAAACCAAGAGACGCCGGAATCCATCCAAACGTCGAGGATATTGGCGTCGCGCACAAACTGGCGGCTCCCGCAGGCGCAGGGGAAACGCTCGCCCAAATCGTTGAGGAAAACGCCGGCCGGATCGAACCAAAAATCTTCACCCTCGGCCGCGATTTTGGCGACCAAGACTTCGAAAAGCTTTTTTTCATCGTTGATACGATTGCAGGACTTACAGTAAAGAATCGGGATGGGCGCGCCCCAAATCCGCTGCCGGGACAAACACCAGTCCGGGCGCAATCCAACCATGGAACGGATGCGTTCTTTGGAGCCCGGGGGCAGCCACGCCGTTTCCTCGATGGCCGCCAAAATTTTCCGGCGCAAATCATTATGCTCGATGCTTAAAAACCATTGCTCAGTGGCCCTGAAAATCACCGGATTCTTGCAACGCCAGCAATGAGGGTAGGAATGCGTCGTCGTCGATGACGACAGCAGCCGCTGACCGAGAAGGCTCAGCAGGAGGCGGGTCGTCTCCTCCTCGCTGACGCGCCGCCCGGTCAACTCGGCCCATCCGGCCTCCGGCGTAAACGCGCCGGTCTCATTGACCGGACTGGCCACTTCAAGTTTGAAGCGCTGGCCCCAAAGAAAATCAATATCGCCATGGCCGGGCGCGCTGTGCACAATGCCTGTTCCCTCCTCCAGGGACACCTCCTCATCCGCGATCACAGGCACGGATCGCTTGGCCAGGGGGCTTGCCAACGTCCAGCCGGACATCTGCGCGGCCGTGAATGTTTCACCGGAGAACCGGCCGCCCAACAGTTGAGCCAAACGGTCTTTCAAGCGTTCGGCCACGATGACGCGGCGGCCGTCGTCGAGTTCAATAACCGCGTAGACGGCCTTGGGGTGGACGACCGCCGCGCGGTTGGCGGGTAATGTCCACGGCGTCGTCGTCCAGATTAAAACCGAATAATCGGGCTTTCCCTCAATGGGAAAAGCCACGTAAATGCTGGGCGATGTTTTTTCCTTGTATTCGATTTCAGCCTGGGCCAGGGCCGTCTCGCAATGCAAACACCAATACACCGGCTTTAAGCCTTTGTAAATATAGCCCTGCTGATAAAGCCGGATAAACGCCTCGACGATTTTGGAAGCATAGGGCGGTTCCATGGTGATATAGGGATTGTCCCAATCGCCTAAAATTCCCAGACGAACGAAATCTTTTTTCTGAACTTCCACCATGCGCAGAACAAACTCACGGCATTTTTTCCTGAAAGCCACGGGATCAGCCGCGGCCTCTTTTTTGGAAATTTTTAATTCCTTCAACAGCGCCTGCTCAATGGGCAACCCATGGCAATCCCAGCCGGGAACATAAGGGGCCTGAAAACCGGCGAGCGTTTTATAGCGGACGATGATGTCTTTGAGGGTTTTATTCAAGGCATGGCCCATGTGAATGGGCCCGTTGGCATAGGGAGGCCCGTCGTGAAGAATGTATTTGGCCGATCCGGCACGCGCGGCCAACGCCTTGCGATAGAGATCCGCTTTGGCCCAGGATTCCAGCCAAACAGGCTCCTTCTGAGCCAGGTCGGCTTTCATGGAAAAGGATGTTTGCGGAAGATTGACGGGATACTTCTTAGAGCTCATGAATCCGGTTAGAAATTAAAATGGACAACGAATGCAGTTTATTGCGCAAACGCCGGGATCGCTGAAACGTTGAAAACGCGGCCCTAAAAAAATTTAGGGGATGGATTCCATGACGTAGCGCAAATCTTCTTCGCTGCGTCCGGAAATCTCGACGGTTTTCTCTTTGCCTTTAGCGCCGCGCAGAATGCTGACGGCCGCCGGACGCACGTCGAAGTACTCAGCCAAATAGCGCCTGAGGCTTGAATTCAAACGCTCGTCGTCCTTGGCGCCTGATGCCAGGCGCACGCGTAGAACGCTCCCAATTCGGCTGATCACTTCATTATCGTCGGCGTTCGGTATGACTCGAACTTTGATGATCATCCAGCACTCCTCCTGCCTTACGGGGCGGCTTGAAAAATAGCCCGACCAATTCTGATCATGGTCGAACCTTCCTCAATTGCCGCCTCAAAATCCCCACTCATTCCCATCGACAAAATCTGTTTGCGCCCAACGGCGCCTTGCCACTGTTCCCACAACCGCCTCATGGCGGCGAAAAACGGGCGCATGGCTTGCGGCTCCGCGCTGCGAGGTCCCATGCACATCAAACCCCGAATGTCGAGGCCCGGTAAACCGGCGATTCGAAGGCCCGCACCAATCGCGGCCTGCGGCAAAAAGCCATGTTTTTTAGGCTCATCGGCGATATTGACTTCCAGTAAAATCGCCTGCCGACGGCCTTGCTCCTGGGCCAAACGGCTTAAGCGCCCGGCCAACTCCTCGCTGTCCACCGACTGAATGGTCGCAAAACCAAGCTGAAGCGCTTTTAACGCCTTATTGCTTTGCAAAGGCCCGATAAAATGCCAATTCAGACCCGCCTGAGCCTGCGGCATTTTTAAGAGGGCTTCCTGGATGCGATTTTCGCCGAAATCAACGATCCCGTGACGGGCGGCTTCGATGATGGCTTCCAAGGGCTGCCCCTTCGAAACCGCCATCATAACAACCTCGCCGGGCTCGCGGCCGGCCCTGCGGCAAGCCGCGCCTACGCGCCGTCGGATAGCCTCTATATTATCAAAGATCTGATTTCCAACATTCATTATATCACATCGCGCGGCAAAGCCCCGAAAAACCGCCAATAATCCGACGGCGTTACCTCCTGGGGACGGGCTTCGGGAGAAATCCCCAAGGCCATGAGACGCTCCATCAGCTCGGATTTGCTCAGATCGAGCTGATGGCCTAGGGAATTGATTAATTTCTGTCGCCGGGAATGGAAGGCGGCTCTCAACAAACGCTCAAAACGCGGCGTCGCCTCCATCCCGGAATCAACGGGAACCATGCGGATGACCGCGGAACAAACTTTCGGCGGCGGACGAAAAGCGCTCGGCTCGACTTTCACGATCAATTCCGCGCGAGCCTTCAATTGGAATAACACGCTCATCAAGCTGTACGCCGATTCCCCGGGCCCGGACAAGAGCCGTTGCACGACCTCCCACTGAAGCATGAGGATGGCGCGGTTAAAACCCCCCCATTGAATCAAGCGCGACACAACGGGTTTTGAGACGTAATAAGGAAGATTCCCCAGCACAACCGGCGGCCGGTCAAAACCCAGCCCCGCAAAGTCGGCATCCCGTATATCTTCTTGGCGCACGGACACGCGGCCCTGGTCCTTGCCCCAGCGTTCAACCAGCAAAGCCGCCAAGCGCGGATCGATTTCAAATAAAACCGCGCGCCGAACGCGCTCGATGTAATGGCGGGTTAGTTCCCCGTGGCCCGGGCCGATTTCAACAACCGAATCTTCCGGGCTGATGCCGGCGGCCTCAACGATGCGCCGAACGGTCTCCTGCGAGGCCAAAAAATGCTGGCCCCATTTTCTCTTCACGAAGGAAACGGCACCTCAGGGTTGAACCGCTTTTTTGGAACGCCGGGACCGGGCCCGCTCGATCACGCGCACGTCCGTGACCGGGTGAACTTCCCAAACATTGGGCCGGGTCCAACGTTTGCCCGTGGGTGAATTTTCATCCGGCACTTCCCAGATGGCCTGTTCATCCGGCCCTTCCTCGTCATGGAAGCTGTCGTAATAGGACCAGCCTCGGATTTCCACCAAGTCCCCGTTGCGCGGAATTCTGGGGCCGCGATGAGTGGCTCGCCAAATGGGCGTAATTTCGTTATGAATAATCCCGATATTGAAAACATGATCGCCGTCGCCGGCAAAAAAATGGCTGTTCGTGACGCGTCCGCGCAAAATAACGCCTTTTTGCACGTTGTAGCGCCCGGCCGCCAAATCCTCGCCCGTCACCTCCGTGTAATCGGGCGGGCGGCGCTGGCGGTGCTTCATCAAAAAAATGCGCACCGGCCCGAGCTTTTGAAATTCCTCGAGCGGCACATCCACGGGAAAGAGAGCCTCCATCTCAGCGTCCTGGGGCAGCGCCAGATCGCGGCGCAGCTTATTGATCATGTCGTCGTCGCTGGAAGCTCCCTCGATGCTGAAAATGACCTGCCGGGCGATGATGCGAATCACTTGCCGGGCATGGCTGCGGCCGTAAGAACGGCGGGGTAAATCCTCAAAAGTCAAACGAATCAACTCCAGAGCCAGCCGCGCGGTGACTGAACGCCCCGGCTCGGTTTTCAATTGATCCGCCATGGCCACGGCTTTAGCGGTGATTTCTTCCGGCGTTCCACGAAACCCGAACGACGCGTTTCTGATATCGCGCGCAATCACGATTAACTCGCTGCGCGTCTGTTCGACGTTCCCCTGGCTGTGCCCGACCAAAACCCAAGCGCCCCAGGCCGCCGATGTCAGCAATAAAAATTTTTTCATCGCGGTCAGGCCCGCGCCGCGGCATAAGGAGCCGGGTATTCGTCCAAATAGGTATCGAAGAGAATGTCCAGCGCCGGGACCACGATGGTGAAATTCTTGGTCTGATCCATGTGATGAATATCATGGATTTTCTGCAAGTAAAGGAAAAAACGTTTGTCGGCGAGAAAATGATTTTTCAAATGAAACCGCGCGTGCAGCCGATCGATCAACAACCCGTACGTCCAAGCGCCCGAAGCAAAGGGCAAAGCGTAAACCAAGGGGGCGGTCAGAAAAACCGCGACGGTGATGACCGCGCCCGGCAAATACCAGCTTAAATTATCGTCGGTGACGTAAGGATTGTCCGGCCGGAGATTCTCAGGCGGATAATTCTTGGCATGATGCGTCCAATGAAGATGAAGGATTTTATCCAGGACCGCGTTGCGCTTGATGAATTTCATGATTTCGCCGTGTTCGATCCAGCGATGATAGATGTAGCCGACGATTTCGATAAAAGCCAGCCCCGATAAAAACAGCATGACAATGCCCATGAGTCACCTCCATTTTAACTGGAACTATTTTAGTAGAAGATTCCGGCTTGCGCCACTCACTGGCCGGCGTTTTTGAGTTCCCCGAGCGCTTGCTCGAGTTCACGGTCATGGCGCGAGGATTCCAGGCGCGCCAGCAGGCTGTAAGCGGCCGGCACCACAAAAAGCGTCAATAGGGTGGACAATAAAACCCCGCCGATCACCACTTGCGCCATGGGCGCGCGGGTTTCCGCACCCGCGCCCATCGCCAAAGCCGTGGGCAAAGCCGCGGTCATGGTGGCCACCGACGTCATAATAATCGGGCGAAGGCGGATCGGACAGGCTTCCATCAACGCCTCCTGAACGTCTTTACCCGAGCGGCGGCGCTCATTGGTGAAATCCACCAACAGAATCGAATTTTTCTTGACGATGCCCATCAACAGCACCAAACCGATGGCGCTGTAAAGATTAAGCGTATTGCCCAGCGCCCATAAAACGATCAAGGCTCCGGTCACGCTGAAGGGCAACGCCAACAAAACCGTGAACGGATGAATGAAGCTGTTGTATTGAGAGGCCAGCACCATATAAGCGACGAAAATACCCAGGATGAACACGAACAACAATCCCTGGTAGGATTCTCCATAGGTCGCGGCGCTGCCGGAAAAAACCATTTGATAACCGTCAGGCAGCAGCTCGTTGGCCAGTTGTTCCATAAACGCCAACGCTTCTCCTTGGGACTTGCCCGGCGCCACGTTCGCGAAAACACGGATGGCCCGCTGCCGGTCCTTGCGCGTGATGGAAACCAGGCTGGCCCGCTCTTTCAATTCCACGACCTCGGCCAAAGGAATAACCTCGCCGCGATTGTTGCGCACCCAAATGCCCCGGATATCGTCGGGCCTGGAGCGGTCTTTGTCAACCAGACGCATGCGGATATCGTAGCGGCGTCCGCCGCGCGTGTATTTGCCGATGCGGACGCCGCCGATCATGGCGTTGATCGCGTTGCCGATGGCGTCGATGCCCACGCCGCGCTCAGCCGCCTTCTTGCGATCGGGAATGACGCGCAGTTCAGGCTGACCCAGGCGATAGTCCGTATCCACGTCGGTCATCAAATCCGAATTTTTCATCCGCGCCTGAAATTCCTCGCTCAGATTCGACAACGTATTCCAATCGCGACCCAATAAACTGATCTCCACGGGAAAACCGCGCCGGGCGGAAAACCCCTGTTGGGAAAGGTCCTGGATCACGGCCCTTTTGACGCCGGCGATTTTGCTCAATTCCCTGCGCATCCAGGCCATGACATCCGCTTGTTTGGGGCGGCGTTTGAGTTCGGGATCATACGGCCTGTCCTTGGGATTTTTCAACGTGATATTGAGATTGCCGGTGTCCGTTTCCCCCCCGCCGAATCCGCCCACGGCCGCAAAATAATGGGAAACGGACGGATGCTCCAAAATTTTCTTCTCCGCCAAGCGGAATACCTGATCCGTGTATTCCAACGAGGAGCCGGTAGGCGTTTGTACGCGGACGAAAAAGCGGCTTTGATCCTGGGCCGGAATGAATTCTCTCTTGACCATTTTCCCCAACGGAATCACCGTTAAAAAAACAACCAAAGAAACGGCGATCGTCGTCCAACGATGCCGCAAAACCCAGGCCAAACAGCGGGTATACAAGCCGCTTAAAGCGCCCATGGACCGGTCCATCGCGCGGCTGACTCCCGTGTTGCGGCCCACATTTAAAAACTGGGAGCATCGCATGGGGGTAATGGTTAAGGCTTCCACCAAAGACAACGCAACGGCCGCGGACATGGTCACGCCGAATTGATAAAGGAATTTACCGACAATTCCCGGCATGAAAATCACGGGAATGAAAATCGCCAGCACGGCCACGGTGGCCGCGATCGCCGCGGAGGTAATTTCCCGGGCGCCCACCAGCGCGGCTTTGACTCGGGACAATCCCTGCTCGCGGTAACGCACGATGTTTTCCAGCACCATAATAGCGTCATCGACCACAATGCCGATGGCCAAGGTTAGGCCCAACAGCGTGAAGGTATTGAGCGTAAACCCCAGAAAATAAAGAACCGTAAACGCGCCCACAATGGACACCGGGATCGCGAGCAAAACATTGATCGTGGAAGACAAGGAACCCAAAAAAAACCAACAAACTACGCCCGTCAAAACAGCGGCCAAAATCAAATGAAGATTGAGCTCGTGCGTTGATTCTTCGATAAAACGGGTGGTATCGAATACGATGTTTAAATCCATGCCATGGGGAAGGGATGTTTTGAGCTCTTCAACCTTGGCCTTGACCGCGCGGGCCACGGACACGGCATTGGAGCCGCGTTGTTTTCTGATGCCCATTCCCACCGCCGGACGGCTTTTATAGCGGGAAATGCGCTGGATATCGTCCAACCCGTCTTCAACCGTAGCCACGTCCCCGATGCGGAACGTCCGCCATAAATGTGAGCCCTGGCGCGCCGGGATGATGATTTTTTCGAATTCCTCCACGCTCGCGGCCTCACCCATGACGCGAATGTTCAGTTGGCGCTCAGGCGTCTCAATGCGCCCCGCCGGCAGCTCGGCGTGCTGAGTGCGCACGGTATTGACGATGTCGTCGACCGTCAGCTCATAAGCGCGCATTTTCTCCTTATCCAGCCAAACCCGCAGATTAGGTTCGGTAAAGCCGCCCAAAAAAACCTCGCCCACGCCCGGAACCGTGGTCAAGGCGTCTTTGAGACGGTCCTTGGTGTACTCCATCAGCTCTTTGGCTGGACGCTCGCCGGTCAAGGCCACCCAGAGAATCGGCTGATCCTCGGGGTTGCTTTTGGAAATCACCGGGGGATCGATCTCCGACGGCAAATTGCGCTGCGCTTGGGCGAGCCTGGTCTGCACTTCCTGCAACGCCACGTCGATGTCCCGGCTGAGATGAAACTCAATGCTGACATTGGACTGGCCCTGCCGCGACGACGAGGAAACCTCTTTGACTCCTTCGACGCTCATGACCGCGTCTTCAATGACGTCCGTGACTTCGGTTTCCACGACCTCGGGGGCCGCACCCTCCCAATTGACGCGCACGCTGACCACCGGATAATCCACGTCCGGCAACTGGCTGATGCCCATGCGCGAAAAGCCAATGGCGCCGAAGACAATCAGCCCGGCCATGAGCATCCAAGCGAAAACCGGATTCTTAATGGATAAATCCGAAAGCCTCACGGCGACCCCCGCCTCATCAACGAAGTTTGACCGGGCCATTCCTCGGTCACGGTTTTCACTTGAAGCCAATCGAGCTTGGTTTGAAGAAGCTCCCGGTCATAATCCCTTTTCCTGTCCTGCATGTTGTTCAAGGCCTGCAACACTTCCAAATTATTGACCAACCCCCTGCGGTACTCCTCGACCTGAAGCCTGTAGCTTTCATCCGCCTTCTCGAACGCGGATTTCAGGCTTTGGGCTCGGGAGATCGAGGCGCGCAGGCGCAAAAGCGCGGCGCGAATTTCAAGGCGGATTTCGCGCAGGCGCCGGTCGTAATTCAATCGCGCTTCGTCGAGCTGAGATTCGGTTTCCGCGACCCGCGCCCGGGCCGCGCCTCCTTGATAAAGAGGAAGCTCCAGGCTTAACAAAACATCCCAATCGATATTTTGCTGAGCGCCCACTCTTTTCGTGTAGTAATTACCGAGCAATCCGGCGCTGGGATAATAGGCGGCGCGGGCCGCCCGGACCGCTTGACGCTTGATTTCGATTTCCTGGCGCAAGGCCTCCAAATCGGAACGCCGCTGGGCACGGGCGACAAGATGATCTTGCGTTTCCACAATCTCCACAGCAGGGAGATCGTCGCTTAATCGAATTTCCAATGAATCACGCCCCGTCAAAAATAAAAGCAGATTGATGGCCTCGGCCTTGTCCGCCCCGATGATGGTCCGTTGGGCTTCGATGGCGTCTAATTGGGACTGGGCGCTTAAAATTTCGCTGCGACGGGACTTGCCCAGGCGCTCGCGCTCCCTGAGCTCTAAAATTCGCTCGCGTATCAAATCAGCCGAGCGGCTCAAATTGGCTTCATCCTTTTCCAGCTGCAAAATCAAATAAAACGTCCGACCCACGTCCAAAAACAACAGCGTTGAAGCGCGATCCAACAGGTAGCGCTCCCGCTCGCGCTCCGATTTAAACGAGGACAGGGCCGAGAATTCCCGCCAGCCGGAAAACAACGGCTGGCGAAGCGTGACTTTCGCTTCCGGGCGCTCCCGCCGGGTCAAATTGCTGGTGGCATCGCTGCCAGCTCTCGATTTCGAATCTTGAAAAAACTCCGAGGCGTTAAAACTGAGATCAGGCAGCAATGTCCCCAAGGCTTGACGCTTGCGGCGGCCGGCTTGCCTGATTCGTTGTTCTTGCGCTTTGAGATTTTCGCTTTGCTCCAGGGCCAGGCGGTAACACTCCATCAAGGTCAATGCGGCGGAGGCTCCGGAAGGGCGCTCCGGCGCCGGAGCGCCCTGGGCCCGGGCGTTTAATGCCCCCCACGGGCCAAGCAGCGCCCAAAGCAACAAAAGACGGCGGCGTCTCAACTCATTTTCCCTGGACCGTGCCGGCTAAATTGATCTCGATTTCGACGCGATCATCGATCGCCTTATCGCCCAGGTTGTCGAAAAACTTGCCCGACCCGTAGCGCACGTCCCACTTGGTCCGATCGATGGAAACCGAACCCGAAGCCCGGACCTTGCCCTTGGCGATTTCAACGGCGGCGGGGAAAGCGATGGGATGGGCAATTCCCTTGATGGAAAGATCCCCCGAAATTTCGTGGGTCGATCCATCCGGGCGCGCCGACGGCAGAGCCGTGACTTTTTTGATTTTAAAGCTCGCCGTTGGGTGATTTTCCACGTCGAAAAAGTCCGACGATTTCAAATGATTGACGAGCTTGGCATTGGAAGAGGGATTTTGAATATCCTCGTTTGCGATGGACATCATATCGATCTCAAATTGCCCGCCGGCTAATGCGCCCTTGGCAAGCGTCGCCTTGCCGCTTTTAAGCCGGATAGTTCCGTTATGCTCGCCGGTCACTTTGCGCCCGGTCCAGCGAATCACGCTCGAGGACAAATCCAACTTGACGGTCTGCCCTGCGGCGCCCGTTTTCTTGCCTTTAGCCGGAGCCGCCCCTGCGGGCCTCGCAAGCAAAAAACCCAGGGCCAACGTTCCCAATAAATACCCCGCTTTCCTTCCTGTTTGATTCATCGTTCCCCTCCCTGTCAACAATCGACAGCCGCAAACCGCCTTATTCTTCCAGTAGTTTAGACGCAAAAAAGGCAAAAAGGTGTCGCTAATTTTGAAACGAGGGATTCCGAATAATTTTGGTGGTGGCCCAGTTTACATAAAAGATAGAATTTTCCGCGCGACCTTTCAGTTGAACCGCGTGGGATCATAACAGAATAATTTAAGGCAATATATCCGGGAATCCAGGTACTATTGACAAATACCGGGATTCCCGGTAAAATAACCATGAAATATGAAGATTCACCTTCCCAACAGCGCTTTCCTGGGAAATATCGATCCCTTTATTCGGGGATTTGATCCTGCGTCGCCGGACCTCCTAGAAATCACAGCGAACGACAAGTGGATCGCGGTCCATCCTGCCGTGATCTCCATGATCGCCGCCTTGGGTTTGAGCGTGAAACCTGGAGGTATCCGCTGCCAAAAATTCGAGGCGCGCTCCAGCCACTATTTCGTCCGCATGGGGCTCTTCAAGCTCTTAAACATCTCATCGGAAATCACGATCAAAGAACACGAGCCGGCAGGACGGTTCATTCCGCTGACCCAGATACGCGCCTCAGATGAGCTGACAAGTTTCATTAGGGACATGATCCCCCTGCTCCATCTCGATGCGGAACAAGCCAAGACGCTCGGATATATCGTCAGTGAGCTCGTAAGAAACGTGTTAGAGCACTCCGAGGCTGGAAACGGGGCGCTTCTTTGCGCGCAGTATTATAAGAAGAGCAATTCCATCCGCATTGGCATCGCTGATACCGGCCTGGGAATCAAAGCGACCATTACCCGCTCGCATGACGCGAAGACCGACTTGGACGCTATCCGCCTTGCTCTCACGCCTGGCATAACGGGCACTACTCGCAGGGAAGGTGGTACCGAGCAGAATGCGGGGGCGGGTCTGTTTTTCATCAAATCGATCGCGAGCGTCAACCGCGACTTCTTCATCATCTACAGCGGGACTGGCTTTTACAAACTACTGAAGAAGGGTTCGACTCGGCATCTTCGCTTATATGCGGATCCTTTCATGGACCGACATACATACGATGGAGCAATGCCGTCCTGGCAGGGGACGGTCGTCGGCGTCGATATCACCCTTGACCAAACCAAAGAATTCTCGAGGTTGTTGGATGCAATCCGGGAAACCTACGGTACCGCAGTAAGAGACAGGAGAAAGGAACGATACAAGAGGCCCCGATTCTCATGAGGCGAATCGATATTTACGCCCATGCCGGGGCCTTCGCTGAAAACAAGGACGTCGCCAGAGACCTCCGTCTCAACGAAATCCTTCCAGCCCTGGAAAAAAAAGAGGATGTCGTTTTGAATTTCGAGAAGGTGGACGCGGTCACTCAGTCTTTCATTCATGCCCTGATCAGCGACTTGCTGAGAAAACGCGGAAGCGATGTCCTGGACCACGTTGAATTCAAGTCCTGCAACGACACCGTGAGAAAAATCATAACCATCGTGGTTGATTATATGCAGGAGAGCGCCGGCTGACTTTCCAGGAAGCTGCCGCCTGGCAATGAAAGAACCGGGACGCTCACGCGTGCTCGGTTTCCACTTCTCATTGCTTGAGAGAATGGTTGGTGGCCCCAACGGGATTCGAACCCGTGATCTTTGCCTTGAGAGGGGAATCTAAGGGGTCAGCCCAACCCCGCCGGGAAGCGGCCAAAACCCCCATCTTCCGTCGATAAAAGCCTTGAAACTACTGTCATGGCTTTGCATCCAATGACACCAATTTTAACGGAAAAATGGCACAAATCTGGCACAAAATATCGGTCGTATTTAAGCTTTACGCCCAGGTCTTCGGGCGTTCTAATTTTGCGCCTTCTCCCAAGTCGATAATATCGGGAAATTGGGAAGTTTGCAGGTGCCTTTCTTTCATCTTAAACCGAAAATCACAATTTTTCTTTAAATCCTCAGCGCTTCTCCCGATGGGAACCATGACACCGATCTTTTTAGCGGGAAATAATGATTTCACGGCCTTGACAGCCGGGATGAGATCGCTATCCCCGGATACAATAACGGCGGAGTCGTACAGGTCCTGAACAGCGGTCTTTAAAAGCATCGTCGCTATATTGACGTCGGTTTCCTTTTCTTCATAAGTCTCGTAAAGCTTATGGCAATTCCGGCACCGCTTCTGTTTATACTTGAACATTCCGAGCGTGACTTCAGCACCCACTCCCTGCAATGCCTTTACGTACATTTGGTGCCGTGCGACCTTATCGGCATCCCACGTGGCGTAGGCGGTGAAATAAAAAACTTTCGTTAAAGTATCGTTTCTGCCGACAAAGCATTTGGCTAACTTAATAAGGTCCAGCCACTTATATTTAATGTAGGCCGGTTCTTCTTGAAGCGCATGATAAACATTAAACCCGTCAACAAAAAAGGCAATTCTGTTCATGTCATTTTAGGGTAAAAAAAACCCAGACCCACCAGAGTCTGGGGCCTGTGTAGTATTAGCCACACAGGGTCGACACCCCTTGTATACCACACCTATCATAACCTGTCAATACCTCTTGATGAACATCTTTTTGGATGGTAGGCTTTGCAGGCAAAGCCTACCATCCAAACCATTGTTAAGCAGGCGCTACCCCTATATCCAAATCAAAATCATACCGCCGACGCACCCGGCCCTGCGCTTCTTTCTTCTTAATCCATTGGGCAATGCTCGCCGGATGGAAGCGCACGCAAGCCCCTAATTTGACGGTTGGAATGTAGCTTTCATGGACCCATAGGTAAATGGTCCTGGGTTTGACCTGGAGAAGGTCCGCTACCTCGTCAACCGTTAATAGCTTTTCCATGACTCCTCATCACACCGGCGCTGATCTATCGGCAATCCCCATCCTGGAAGTTCTGCGAGCTTTTCTGATTGGCGCATCCCAACACCGCATCAATCCAAAGAGCCCGGGCCGCGGCCTTATTCTTGGCCCTGTCAAAAATTCTCTCCAAGCAAGCCTCGCTTCGACGCAAAGGCTGGGCGCGATGCTCGATACGCATGAGAAGCCAACAGCAGGAAGCAATGATGGTAATCTGCGCCCAACAATCAGCCAAAAATCGGGGATTTAGATAACGCGGAGCGTTTCTTTTTATTGCCTGAAAGAAAAGCGCCCTCAACGCAACCAACTCCTCCTTAACGTTCACAGAAGGAATAATGGCATCAATCGCCTGAGGCCGCAAACCATCTTGGCCGGATACCGTCACCGTCTGCACCGGCTCTGTCGCGTGACCTTCTTGATGGTCTTGGCCATCATTGACCCCCGGCTCTTCCTGTTTAGATTCTTCTTTTGGCGTAACAGGCGGCCAAGTTAAATTGGCGGGATCGAGCGAATAGGAATTCCCATGAATGTCAATAAGGGCTTTCTTCCCTGCCTTTAGGTCCTCCAGGGTCATAAAGAAGAAAAACGGCGCTTCGGGCAGATAGCCGCCCAACAAAACCCTTCGTAGAGATTGGAAAAGGCCCTGGTCTTTGCAGATGTACCAAACGGCGTCGAGTTCCCGGCTCCAGCGAAGCTCGTCAAAAGCCTCTTTAAGTCTGTCGGCGCTCTTAAGGGTTAGCTCCACTTCAACTCCCACGACTAGCCCTTTTTCCTCCGGCGTTTTTTTAAAACGGAGCATTCCATCGCAGACTTTTTTGGCATTAGGATAGTTCTCCCAAATCATGCCTTCGGAAAAATAATTAGTCATCAGTGGACTCTGGGCGAGGATTAATCTCGCTTGGGCACAGGCAACCTGATGATTAAACACGGTAGCCTTATATTGGTTGGGGTCAAAGCGGGACTTAATCCTGAGTTTGCCTTCCCCGGCCAGGAGCTTGTAGCCCTGGGGTGTTAGACAATAGGCTTGCTTGGGTCTCCAATTCGTATAGAAAGTCCTTATGAAACCCTGCCCCTTAAGCTGAGAAAGAACCTTGTAAGCATGGCTTTGATTGGAATAGACCATGCCCACCTCATTGATCGTCAAAAAATCATGCTCCGCTATAACGGCCATCAGATTGATCATCTTTAGGGTTAAAGTCCCGCTAACTTCAACAGCCTGACCGTCCTTAACCTCGCTATCCCCTTGACCCTTTTCCTTTTGATCTCCATCCCCCGCCAAATCCAACCCCTTTTCTTTTTCCAACTCCCCATCTTCTTCTTTTAAAGCTTCAACATTTTCATCCATAACCAATTACCTCCCCATTGCCCGCCCTACACCACTTTTGGCCCGCCTTTGAGCCCGAAGCACCCAGTCACAAAGAAATACATAACTGGGTGGGAGGGGGTGGTCAGGGTTCGCGCCAGCGAAGACTGACCACCCCCTCCGGCGAAAACAGGGCCAAAAGTGGTGTAGGGCGGGCAATTCCCCTAATAAAATGAAGCAATTCAAATACACTACTGGCGTCGGCGGCAAGAATTGATCTATTTTGAATCCACCACCATAACTGGCGAGCTGTACGCCAGTTCCACCACCGTGTTCCTTAATATATCTATTCATAAGCGTAGTTAGCATATTGTGCGTAGTATTTGGGCAAAAAATATATCCCTAGGCATGAACCTTTCCTTGGGTGACTTTCTTCAGCGCCTTAGTGGCTTCAAAACGAAGCTGCTCAACGCGGTAACGGGCGAGTTCGCGGCTCACTAAAAAAGCGTCTGAAAGGTCCTCGATAAGATTGTCATAGCGCGGGGTATCGGGTTCTATGCACCTATCGTCTTCAAAAGGGTAAAAACAGCTCCCTGCCAGTTTGGTAATAAGCCTGCGGGGCATAAGCAAGGCCGCCATTCCCCTGTTGGCTTGCTGTTCAATCCATAGGGGGCCTCCCATGGGTTTATCGCTGATAGGTAAGGCCGCCATATCCTCTTCCCTGCAAAGAATTTTGGATTCCTTTAGCGTATTTTGAAACATCTTTCTATGAAGAAGATAATGGCTCAACTCATGAGCCAAGGTGCTCCTTAGGCGCACGATTCGTTTTGGGTTTTTCTGGGCCTGCTGTTCCAGCTGATCGGAAATTTCGATTTTAACCGCCCCGTCGGTGTAAAAAGTGGTTTGTCCCTGAACGCTTGTTGGGAGTTCCACATAATCCGGCTCAACTGCGAATTTTATAAGCATTTTGGCGATGTCCACGGCGTATCTATCTTCATATTCCCTATCCTGGTTTAGAAAAGGCCACCCCGTGGCGACCATGGCGTTTTCCATGGCAAAATCAACGTCGTCGAAATCGTACCACGGAACTTTTGGATAAATGCCGGAGGGGTCTTTGACCCAGCGGGTGCCGATCTTTACGTATTCAAAGTCCTCGAGAGCGTTCACCCCTTGCGCTCCTTGTCCGCCTCGCGTAAAAACTTTCTGGCCAAATTCTCAGGGTTGTCCGAGTTGATGATCTTTCTCAAAAGAACGGCGACGGCCGGAGTTTTCTCGGCCTGGATACGCAGGTCATCATCAATGCGGCCATCCAGGGCGCGCAACTCTTCAATAGGAATCTTAAGCTGCTTGGCGATTTCTTCAAGGAGATTAAGGTTGGGCATTCTTCTGCCATGTTCGATATCCGAGATGTGTGCCGCGGTAACCCCCAATCTCCTTGCGAACTCCGTTACAGGGATAACCTGGCCTTGCCTTGTTTGACGAATCTTCTGGCCGAGTGTCATGCTCATTGTTACCATATTATAAGCATTGTATGCGTAAGATGTCAAGTACCAAATGCTACCCCCCAGGCTATTCTTCCCAGGCGCACTGAATGGCACGCCCGTTTACCAACTTAAATAAAGCGTCTCCGGAATTTCCGAGCGGGAAATAAGTCCCCCCGATTTCCGAAAGGACGTAAAAAAAAGCCCCTTGAGTTACATATAGGCATTTTTTCATGGTGCGTCAGGGGATATGCGAAAATGTCAGGGATGACGGAGCACCAGATTCAGGAAATCGAATCATTCCGGAAGTGGGTCAAAAGCTTCAATGGCTTATGGCAATATCTTGTCATTCGCGTGGGGTGGGCCAGAATACAGGAAATCGATATGGTAGTGTTTCTGAGTGCATGGCTTGAGACGCGCAGGCCGATCTCTCAAGCACCTAAGTATACTCCCGCGTGCGAGGGTTTCGAAACTATCTCGGTAGACTTGCCGATAGGCCATCTGGATGCCTTGCTCGATGGTCTTAAAGAAGGGGTTCTCAAGATTGATTCTAAAGAATTTAAACTCGGCTTTTTCAGAGGTCAGGACTGGGTGGATCATTTCTCATATCACTTCCACAAAGAACCGGGCGGTTTAAGCCGTTCAGGCACATCGCAATTGCCATTTGCACACCTGCAAGCCTCTGAATCTAGCCTCTTCCAATCGACGCGTGGAGTGTTGGACCATCCGGTCCTTCAGGACAAGTGGAAGTGCCTCCTGAAACCGTTCAAGAGCTCAATCGACGTTCTCACTAATTATTTCGAGGCTAAGGATGCTTGGAGCAATATCGGTTCATTTAGGTTTATTCGAGCGGAGGTGCCCATCGGTATTGTCGCTGCCGAGTTTGATGAAGAAGCGATGAAGCTCCTGCTTACCGCAGCGGAAACCGCCGACCTTGACCAAGTTTCGCTAGGAAGAATAATCCGATACGAGAACGGAACCATCATGCGCGATACGATTGTGCCAGCACCAGAAGAATGGCGTCTAGAGGATGGGCGGCGCCTCTGCACGCTGACCTGGGCAAGCCAGGGAATCACAGGAATATATTTGAATCTCCGCTATGACGCGGTCATCTTAGAAGAGCGTGACCTGATCAATCCGGCCAGCTACAAGAAAAATTTGGCAATGGCTGCCCATAGCGTAATTGATACAAAACTCAACCTCTGGAAGACGATGCTGAAAGGCGAAGGTAAAAGTGGCAACTTTGAGAACGCCGTTGGCTGGCTCTTCTCATTTTCTGGGTTGAGCAGTATTGTCTATGGGCCGATTGCAAAAATGAGCGATGCGGTCGATGTCCTTGTGGTTTCAAGGAGACATGGTGTTGTGCTGGGAATTGAGTGCACCTCTGGCCAGCCAGAAATCAAAGATAAGATCGCGCGCGTACTCCAGAGGTGTCAAGAGATTCAAAGAAGCCTAGGCAGCCGCTACAAAGTGCTTCCGGTGCTTGCAACCCCCTTACGCAGCGATGACATTAAGAAACCGGCATTGGCCGGGGCAGGCCAAAGCGGCGTGGCTCTCCTAACCAAAGAGAAACTAGAAGAGCTTGTAGAAGCTACTGCTAACAGAAAGCCGGAGCGCTTTATTCTCAAATCGGTCTTTGACGCGATCCCATCATCGGAGACGCTGAACACCGAACGCCTTTTTGGAATTTCGCCACTCAGCCCCGATGATGTTGGTGATCCCATTTAGCTACGCGCGGATAAACGAGAGAGACTCAGTTGAAACGCTTTCTTTTTCTGAAATTCGGGGGGCACCTTGCTTATCTCTATCATACCGATAAAAATCTTATCGAGTTAAGCAAGGTGCCCCCCGAATTTTTACTTCACAAATATGGCTACCCGCTGGATAGGCAGGTGAAGTTGATCCGCAAGGGTTGGATAACGTAATCGTGAGAGAAAATCCTTCCTCGCAAGATCTTTTTTTAATAGCTGACAAGGTCAATTTGGTGGCCAAGCAAACATTGTGTCGCTGCGCAACCAAACCCCAAACAAATTTAGAGGGGCGGGTAATTTTATTTTTGATCACAAAAATTGTCAAAAGCCATCAAGCAGTCTTAAAACTATACGAGCTGGATTATGCTGGGGAAGCGGGCATTTTGTGTCGCAGTATCATTGAGGCTTATGCCAAGGCCTGCTATATAAAAAATAGTCAAAATCCCGAGGCCACAGCAAGGGAGTTTCTTAATTTCACCCTAAAAAAAACTGCCAAGGTATTTAGAAGAATGGAAACTTCTGAGGGCTTCTACAAGAAAATGGTCAACGATATTGATGCTGCTGGAAAATTGCGAGCGATTAAGCCGCAAAAGCAGCTATGGCCGGAAAAGCAAATGCCAGATATTCTTAATGCCATTGGA
Source organism: Elusimicrobiota bacterium (assembly GCA_016180815.1). Taxonomy (NCBI): domain Bacteria; kingdom Pseudomonadati; phylum Elusimicrobiota; species Elusimicrobiota bacterium. Next base: position 6,256 of record JACPAN010000019.1, on the reverse strand, counting down.
GATAATGTGGCTTCCGATTGTCGCGTATGGTACGAAGGTCTGTCCGACCTGGTACATTCGAATGCCCGAGTAATTCCAGAATATTTGGATATTGATCATGATTTTAGACCTTACCTTTGCAGTTCACCTAAAATAAGGAAAACAAATTATGAAATTTATAGCTTATGTGCTCTGGTGATGATGGCTGTTAAAGTTTTATGCAATACATTCTCGCAGACAGTGCCTGGGGAATCCGATGAAATCGCCCAGGCTTTGAAGGAAATTCAATTGATATGGGATCGGGATATCAACACTGCGAAAGAATAGCTACTTTCCATTTAACAAAACGTTCCAATCGTAGTCGGAACTGCTGTATTTTGGGCCAAACTCTTACAGGACTCTGGCGGTTTTCAATCAAATGGATTGGAGGAATTATGGCTAAAACCATTTTGATCATTGATGATGATCCCGGCATGTGCCGACTGATTCAGAGGGGACTCAACCATCCCGACCATGTGATTTACTCGGCCACCAGCGCCGAGGAGGCCAAAAGACTTTTGTCCGTCAAGCCAGACCTCGTTATTTTGGACGTTGTGCTGGCCGACGCGACGAAAAGCCCGGAACTGCTTCAGGAAATCCGTTCCCAACTGCCCAACGTCCCTGTTCTTTTGATGATGAGCGCGGCACTCCAAAACTCCAAGACATTTTAAGGCCCTTTGATGACGGCAAGCTGGATGCTTACGAAGTTTCATTAATTGTGAATTCTCCGTCCAATGATGTCCCTGCTTGTTTGGCCAAAGTTTAATCCATAATGGCTACCCCTTCCCCCCTGGTCCTCTGGCGCTAAAAGGCCATTGAAAAACGATGCACTTGGCACTATAAATAAATAGAGCACGTTGTTGAGACGTTGGAACTGATTAATTAATGTATTCAAGAATAGCCACGAAAATAGACGCTGAAGACAAGACGTTAAAGGATATCCTCCACGAACAAAAATATTCCATCGATTTCTTCCAAAGGGAATACCGCTGGCAACGCGGGCATATTGAGCAATTAATCAATGATCTTGAGGGCGCATTCTCCGCCAATTATCAGGAGGGTCATGAACGCGCAGAAATCGAAAACTATAACTCATATTATCTTGGACCAATTGTTTTGTGTAGTAAAGGCGATTCGCAATCCATTATTGATGGGCAACAGAGATTAACATCGCTTACCCTCCTCCTGATTTATCTCAACAACCTTCAAAATGGGAACTCTGTTCGCAACCTGGTCGAGCCATTAATACGGTCTGAAAAATTCGGACAACGTTCTTACAATCTCAAGATTGATGAACGTACGGAGTGTTTAGATGCCCTTTTTGAAAGGGGAAACTACAGCATCAATGGCTCGGGAGACGAAAGCGTCCAAAATCTGGTCGAACGCTACAATGACATAGAAGAAGTATTCCCGCCTGATCTAAAGGATGAATCCGTTTTGCCTTTTTTTATCGACTGGCTTAAGGAGAAAGTCGTTTTTGTCAAGATCACAGCTTATTCGGATGAAAACGCTTACACAATATTTGAGACCATGAATGATCGCGGATTAAACCTTACACCAACGGAAATGTTGAAAGGATATTTAATTTCAAGTGCTCCCGGCTCCGTGAAAGTGAATTTGAATCATCTTTGGAAATCCAACATGGACCAGTTGCACAAACTAGGAAAACAGGAAGATTTAGAATTTTTTCGTGCCTGGTTGAGGGGGCGTTACGCCAATACAATCAGGCCGGGAAAAAAAGGTGCCGCCAACGAAGATTTTGAAAAAATTGGAACCAGTTTTCATTCGTGGGTAAAAGACAACACCTCTCTCATCGGGCTGAACAAAGCTAACGATTTTGCTGATTTTATTCAGTCAAAATTGACTTTCTATACTGGTATTTATTGCGGGGTTTGGACCCAGGCCGAAAGCAAGAAGCAACAAGGTTTGGAACATGTATTCTATGCTTCATTCCATGGCATTGCCTCTTCGTTGTCCTATCCTCTAATGCTCGCCGCAATCAACGAATCAGACGATCCACCAACGATCAACGTTAAACTAAATCTCTCGGCCAGATTTATTGAGACCTTTGCAGTACTTAAATCCGCCAATATGCGAACATTAGCCCAAAGTTCCATTAGATACACTATCTACAGCCTAGTGAAGGATGTCCGGGGCAAAAACCCGAAAGAAATGGCTTCCATTTATAAACAGAGGTTAAGAGACCTGGACGTTAACTTGTCAGGGGTTGAGACCCTTATATTGCATCAACAAAACAAGCGATTTATAAGGTTTCTGCTCGCCCGAATCGCGGATTACATTGAGGAGGAAGCCGGTATTCCCGGTAAATTTGAGGACTATATGAATGATGAAATCAGCAAACCTTATCAGGTGGAGCATATTTGGGAAGATATATATGAACGTTTTAAAAACCAATTCGACCAGAGAGATGAATTTAACGGGTTTAGAAACAAAATCGGTGGGTTATTGTTGCTTCCCGAGGGAACGAATCAATCCTTTCGGGCCGAACCGTTCGATAGAAAGTTACCACACTATTTAAAAGAAAACCTCCTGGCGAAATCGCTTCATCAGAAATGCTACGAAAGGAACCCGAATTTCGTTGCCTTCATTAAAAGAACTCAAATGCCTTTCAAAGCTTATGAATTATTTAATAAGGACCAATTAGAAGAAAGAACTAGCCTTTATCACCAGATTTGTAAACGAATTTGGTCCTTGGACGGATTTGATTTTATATCGAATCAAGCCCGGAATTCGAACGCAAATATTGGGAAATAGTTTCAGGGCATTTCTGAAAACCCGTTTAAATTCATACTTGAAACCCCAGCGCGGTTAACCTCAATACCCCCTCATGCGTGCTCAATGTGCCTAAGAGGTCGTCGGCATATTTTCCCATGAGAGTGTGGGTGGAACTGGCCTTTAAACCGATGCCAATGGCGGTCAAAGAAATATTTTGTGCCACACTTGCTGCATCGGAATAAAGACTACACAAAAAATGATCATGCCGGTATTTATAGCTCGTTCGCTCGATAACGGCGGTCAATAAGAAATAAACCGAGGCGTTCCTGACCCATGTTTGGCCTCCAGCGATGGCTTTTACTTGGCGGGAGAGGTCGCCCCTTTTAATAGTTCAAGGGAGTGGTCTTTGACGTTGTAGTGGTAAAGGCCGGGCTCGACGCCTTTAACGGCGGCTACGACGGGGTAAACCTCAATCGGGTGGCGGTTCCCTGCGGAGTAATAGGTTTTGACCAAGAGTTCACCCCAGGGTTCGGCGTTTATCTTTCCGTGCTCGCCACAGGCGAGGTACATGATTTCGGAAAGCCATTCTTTGGGGATCGGTTTTAGGACAAAATTTCGGCAATCCCTGACCCTGGACAAGGCTTCGCCCGCGGTTGAAGCGTATTTTTCACGCCGGTGTAATGTAACTCTAGGCGCTTGTGGGTATTCCTTGTAAATTGGAGGTTGGGGCTTTTTATAACTCCTTCAAACGCCTTAAACATCGCTATAAGCCATTCGACTTATTCGCCACCCTTTTTCCCATCTTTTTCTCTCAACCTCTCTTCTGTCCTTAAATACCTTTAACCTGTTCTATTTTTTAACTGAGACCATTCTCTGCACCGCCGCCGAAACCCACCAACCACAACTAGAGCCTGCCCCGCCCGCTGGTCCTCCCGACCCCGTCACCTCGTAGTCATTTTAATGACGTAGAGGGGGCGGGGTCGGGAGGCAAAGCGAAGCGGTCCCTGCGCAGCAGGGATTGAGGCGGGCGGGGCAGGCTCGAGGGAGGGTAGGCATGGGTTTCGGCGGCGGGGCGGCGGTCTGTTTGTCTTTGCTGGGTTCTTTACGGAACCACACTTGGAACCAGGGGTAGAAACGGCAAGATTTATTTTTGAGTCAACAGGTGGGGGTAATTTTTGCGGATCAAATCTTTTGCGAGTTCGGCAAAATTCTTAGCCTCCTCAACAAGTTCTTCGGTTTCCTGTTCGGATGCAATTTCTGTGCCCATGTATTCGGCCAAATTGCGCTTTGACCGGCAATCATCCATATAATCGAGCAAATGGTGCTGCTCTTGGTCTAAAAGGCTGCGGAGAGCCTGAAAGACGGTTGCATGGTGTGCTTGGCCCGAAGTGCGATAGCCCCCTGCCGCCAAGAGGGCGCGCCCGGCTTGAAGGGCAGCGTTGTAGGCGATGGTAAAGCGCCGATCCAAAGAAACGTCCTCAACCTTGGCATCTTTAAGGTCGCGCTCAATGATAGCGAATAGCTTGCTGATTTCCTGGGCCGTGGCTTTATGCTGCTTAATCCGCCCCTGCGCCAATAGCTCTTTTAAATTCCCCTTCTGTTCCAATGATGAATACCTTTTTGCCTTTGATAACGTCAGCCACAAAGGAATCTTTGCGGCCTACTTTCTGCCTTAATTCCTCCAGTGTCATGCGGGCCGTGTTGATTTCACGATTAAGCGAAACTTTGGCCTTCGATAGGATTTTATGAAGAAGGGGGCCTGGAATTTGGCCCACCACGAAAAGATCGAGGTCGCTTTCAGGCATTTCTCCCCCTTTGGCCACGGAGCCGTAAATAAACGCGAACTGGATTCCCGGCAGTTCCTTTAAGGATTCCCGCAGAACCGCTCCCAGGCCGCTCGTTTTAAGAACCAAACCCTTAAGCTCGGGATAAAGACTAAATTCAGCGTTAACCTCTAAATAGCGACGGTTGCCGGAATGGACGCTTTTGACAAGCCCAAGGCGCTCCAAACGATCTAGTTCCAACTTGACTGCTTTGGGATCGCCTTTGATCAAGCGAGCCACTTCTCTGAGATAAAACCGTTCTTTGGGATGCGTCACCAATAACGCAATGATCTGGGACCGGTTCTTGGAAGAAAAGAGTTCTTGCAACATATCCATATCGTTGTATAGTTTACCACGATTGTTGTATAAAAATCAACAACATAATATTAACGCTTCTTGTTAGGAAAAATTTAGCTTGGTTAGCGCGGAGCGCAGATAGTCCGGGGCTAGGTGGGCGTAGATTTCGGTGGTTTTGATGCTGGAGTGGCCCAGGAGCTTTTGGACGGTGTAGAGGTCTACGCCTTGCATGACGAGGTGGCTGGCGAAGGTGTGGCGCAAGGTGTGGACGGAGCTGTGTTTTGCGCCTACGCTTCTGGCTAGGCGGCGGAAATCGCGGGATAGGTTGTTACCGATTAAGGATTCCCCCTTTTCATTGGGGAAGAGGTAGGGGCTGGCGTTTTTTGGCAAAGCCTGAATCACCTTAATTAGCGTTTCATTTAGGGGAATGTGGCGGACCTCGTAATCTTTTGGTTGCCAGCCGTCTTTGGCTTGGACAGCTAAGAGTTTCTTTTTTAGGTCTACGTCATCCCAGGTTAAATGAATTAGCTCATCGCGGCGTAGGCCGGTATAGGCCAATGTTTGGACAATGGCGGCTAAGCGGCGGGGGGCGGCGGCGACAAACTTTTGGATTTCCTCCTTGGTGAAATAACGAACTTGGCGTTTGGGCTCCTTGAATTTTTTGACCGTCTGGCCGGGGCTTTTGGCAAGGTAACCCCAGGCGACCGCTTTGCTGCAAAGGGCTTTGATCGTTACCAGTTCCCTGTTGACCGAGGAGGGCTTCATTCCAGCGTTTTGGCGGAAGGTTTTGTATGCCTCCACCTTGGCGACTGTCACGGCGCTTAAGCGGTCCACTTGGATGAACTCGTAAAACAATTTTAGGGTGCCCATATCCCGGTCATAAGAGTGCGGCGATTTATTGGCCTTTGAGTATTTGAGGTACTCCTGGATAAACTCTTTAAGGCCGATGTCTTTGCTCGCAAAGCCCAACTCGTTGCGCTCCAGTTTAACTTCGAGATCGGCTTTGGCTAATTCCGCCAGTTTTTTAGACTTGCCGAGTCTTTTGCGCAATCGGCGGCCGCCCAGGGAATAATCGAGGTACCAGTTGGAACCCTTGATGCCCTTGCGCTGGTAAATTCGTGCCATTTTTGTGCCATCCTCGCTTGAGATTGCTTCGGCCCTTACGGGGCCTCGCAATGGCGGGGAAGGGAATTGACCCTTCACCCTGCCCTCTCCCTCAAGGGGAGAGGATGAAATCTAGCGGGGATACAGAGAGGATTCTAGCAGAAAGATGGCACAAATTTGGCACAAGAGCCAAAAAAGGTTGGTGGCCCCAACGGGATTCGAACCCGTGATCTTTGCCTTGAGAGGGCAACGTCCTAGGCCGCTAGACGATGGGGCCA